>CADBLW010000170.1 GCA_902795625.1 uncultured Lachnospiraceae bacterium
AGGAAAATGCATACTCACTCACTCGTAATCACCCCCATTGATACAATCGAGCATCTCATGAAGCTCCTGTATGGTAACCCCCGCTTTGCGGGCTGACTCGCACACCTCGGCGAGCGCCTGCTCCATCCTGCGCAGCTGCTCCTCACGGTACAGCTGCATGTCCTGTGCCTTGACGAAGGAACCCTTGCCGGTGAACGACTCGATAAAGCCGTCACGCTCCAGTTCCTCGTAGGCGCGTTTCGTTGTCATAAAACTGATCCGCAGCTCCGTCGCGAGATTGCGCATGGAGGGGAGAGCTTCCCCCGCGGCCAGTGTGCCGTCGAGGATCTGCGATTTGATCTGATTGACGATCTGCAGATAGATCGGATCTCCGCTTGAACTGCTGATTGTGATTGTCATATTTCTTCCTCCATGGCGATAAAACCTGCGGCGAAACGCCGGAACAGCGACATTTTCAAAATTGTATAACTCTGATATATACAATTTTAACGATTGTAACATTTCCTGTCAAGAGGAAAATATAAGTTTTTTTTCGGTTTTGTCAGGAGGATAATAAGGGCATTTTCCGCGATAGTGTGATATACTTTTGGCAGTAAGGTTGGTTTCATCACTCAGGTACGGAATAATCGGAGAACGGAGGCAGACACATGGATACGAAGGTCACAAAATATATACACGCGTCCGAGACGGACGGGCTGGGGCTCTCGGTGGTGAGAACGGAGCCCGCGGACGGTACGAACGTCTGCGGCGCGGTTTTACTCGTTCACGGAATGTGCGAGCACAAGGGGCGCTATGAGCCCTTCGTCAATTTCCTCTCGGAGCAGGGGTACATCGTTACGATTTACGACCAGCGGGGCCACGGAGAGAGCGTGCGCTCGCCGGAGGATCTCGGATATCTTTATGAGGGCGGTTATGAAGCCATGCTCGCGGACCTCCACGAGATGGTTCTGGAGGCGAAGGAGTACGCTAAGGACTACACGGGGCGGACGGACCTTCCGTTTTACATGATCGCGCACAGCATGGGAACTCTGTGCGCCCGCTGCTACATCCGCATGCATGACGCGGAACTCGACAAGCTGGTGCTTTTAGGGTGCCCGTCGAAGCTGAGCGGCATGTGGCCGGGGCTTCAGCTCGTGAGGGGACTGATCGCCACCCAGGGAGGACACGCGCGCTCGAAAATAGTCGATTTTATCGTCGGAAACGGCTATGAGAAGAAGTTTGCCTCGGAGCATGTTCCGCATGCGTGGACGAACTCCGATCCGGAGCAGGTGCGCACGTACAACGAAGATCCGCTGTGCGGGTACACGTTCACGCTGAACGGTTACGAGAACCTGGTCCGGCTCGCGATGCTCACGTACACGGACGGCGGTTACGCGATGAACAAGCCCGAACTTCCCATCCGGTTCTACTCGGGCGCGGAGGATCCGTGTGCGGTCTCGCGCGAGAAACTGGGCGAGGCGATCAAACTGCTGCGGAAGCAGGGCTATAAGAACACGAAGGGGAAAATGTATCCCGGCATGCGCCACGAGATCCTGCGCGAGCGGGAGAAGGAGAAGGTCTGGGCGGATATTCTGGCGTTTCTGCAGAGCTGAGGCAGCGGACGATGCCGTGAAGAGCAGCGGTGCGATCCGGGACAATGCCGGGAAACTGCGGGAGCACGCCGTGTAGAAAACAATAAGGGGTTTTACCATGGAGCGATATATACTTTCCTTCGATGCCGGAACGACGTCGGAGAGAGCGATCATTTTCAATCATAAGAGCGAGATCGTGAGCGTGGCACAGAAGGAGATCACGCAGTACTATCCGCAGGCAGGCTGGGTGGAACATGACGCGATGGAGCTGTGGTCGACGCAGCTCGGTGTGGCGGTTGAGGCGATGAGCAAGGCCGGGATTTCGGCGGCGGAGATCGATGCCATCGGCATCACCAACCAGCGCGAAACAACGATCGTTTGGGACCGCGAGACGGGACGCCCGATCTACAGGGCGATCGTGTGGCAGTGCCGACGGACCGCGGATTACTGCGAGCGGCTTGCGCCCTATGCGGAGAAGATCCGGGAGAAGACGGGACTTGTGCTGGATCCTTATTTTTCGGCGACCAAGCTCGCGTGGATCCTCGACAACGTCGAGGGTGCGAGGGAGCGTGCCGAGCGGGGCGAGCTTCTCTTTGGTACGGTCGAGACATGGCTGATCTGGAAACTGACGAAGGGCAGGCGGCACGTGACGGACTTAAGCAATGCGTCGCGCACCATGCTGTTCAACATACATGAACTGAAGTGGGACGAGGAAATCTGCGGCTGGCTCGGAATACCGATGAAGATGCTGCCGAAACCGGTCGGAAACAGCGAGGTTTACGGGGAATCCGCACCGGAGTTTCTGGGCGGACCGATCCGCATCGCAGGCGCGGCGGGTGACCAACAGTCGGCGCTGTTCGGCCAGAAGGCATGGAATGTCGGAGATATCAAGAACACCTACGGCACGGGCTGTTTCCTTCTCATGAATACCGGGGAGACGCCGATCCGCTCGGAGCACGGGCTCGTGACGACGATCGCATGGGGCCGGGGCGGAACGGTGACCTACGCGCTGGAGGGTTCGGTCTTCATGGGCGGCGCGGTCGTGCAGTGGCTTCGCGACGAGGTCGGGCTGATCTCGACGGCGGCGGAGACGGAGGAACTGGCGCAGAAGGTTCCGGACACGAACGGCTGCTACATCGTTCCCGCATTTACCGGACTGGGAGCGCCGTACTGGAAGCCCGAGGCGAAGGGTGTCATCACGGGTCTGACGCGCGGTGTCGGACGGTTCCATATCATCCGCGCGGCATTGGACGCGATCGTGTATCAGGTCAACGACATCGTCGAGGCGATGCAAAATGATGCGGGCAGCCCGGTGGGAGCGCTTCGCGTGGACGGCGGAGCGAGCGTGAACGATTTTCTGATGCAGACGCAGTCGGACATCAGCAACACGTGTGTGATCCGTCCGGCATGCGTTGAGACGACGGCCATGGGCGCTGCGTACCTGGCGGGACTGGCGACGGGGTTCTGGACGGATGAGGAGCTCTCACACGGCGGAGAGGGCGAGAGCATTTTCCGACCGATGATGAGCGATGAGGACCGTGCGGCGAGGATCTGCGGCTGGAAGGAAGCCGTGGGGATGCTTTTGAAATGAACAGGGGAGTAAGAGGATATGCTGGTAATCAACGGACTTGAGAAGATTTACAAGGGGACGACCAAGGGCGTTTCGGACATCACGCTCCATGTGGAGAAGGGCGATATTTACGCCTTCATCGGCCACAACGGAGCGGGCAAGACCACGCTTCTGAAGGCAATCACGGGAATTCACGAGTTTGACAAGGGGACGGTACTGATCGACGGGCTCGACATCACAAAGGAGCCGGAGGAGGTCAAGCGCCGCATCGCGTACGTGCCGGACAACCCGGACATCTATGAGTTCATGACGGGCATTCAGTACCTGAATTTTATCGCGGACGTCTTCGGCGTTCCGAAGGCGGACCGTGAGGCGCGCATTGCGGAGTACGCCGGAAAATTCGAGATCACCGACTCGCTCGGTGACCTGGTTTCAGGCTACTCCCACGGTATGAAGCAGAAGCTTGTGCTGATCTCGGCGCTTCTGCACGAACCGAAGCTGTTGATCATGGACGAGCCCTTCGTGGGCCTTGACCCGAAGGCGGCGTTCCTTCTGAAGGAGATCATGCGGAGCATGACGGAGGCGGGCTGCGCGATCTTCTTCTCCACGCACGTCCTCGATGTGGCGGAGAAGCTGTGCAACAAGGTGGCCATCATCAAGGAGGGCCGTCTCGTCACATCCGGTCTGATGAGCGAGGTCGTCAAGGATCAGTCGTCGCTCGAGGCGATCTTCATGGAGACCGTGGAAAATAAGGGCTGATCACGGGATCGAACCGTATTATGGAGAATCATGACTGAGCCGCGGATGGGAGCCTCTCATCGGCGGGCAGGGGGAAGTAAGATATGAATTCGTTTGTGTCAGTTTTGAAAGCGGAAATGGTGAACTACGCCGGCTTCAATGTCTACCGCCACACGAAGGATCCGGCGGACCGGAAGCGGCGGACGGCTTTGTTGTGCACGTTTGCTTTTCTTTTTGTCGTTGCGATCGGATACATCGCGGGCGCGGCCTTTTCTTTGGAAGAATACGGGATCGGGCGAGCGATCCCGATGCTGTATCCGATGCTTGCGATGACGATCACCTTTATGGTCGGATTATTGAAAGCCCGCGGCAATCTGTACCGCGTGCGTGACCGGGAGCTTCTGTCATCGCTGCCGGTCCGCAGCATGCCTGTCGCGGCGGCGCGGCTCACGAAAATGTACGTTGACGGCCTGATCGTCACGTTCATCGTCCTCGTGCCGAGCTTCCTCGTGTACGGGATCGCGGAGCGCGCGGGCGCGGCATTCTGGCTTATGATCGTGCCGGAGATCCTTATCCTGCCGATCCTGCCGGTGGCGCTTGCCGCCTGGGTCGGGATCGTATTTGCCGCGGTGATCGCGAGAGTCCGCCACAAGGTACTGGCGGAGGTGCTGCTTGCGGTCATTGCCGTGGTCGGGCTTCTGACACTGTCCATGGTTGTCACGGGCGGTTCGGCGGTCAACATGGACCTGTCCGCGATCACCCAGGATCAGGACGGCAACAAGCTCACGCGGAAGGAGATGAACGACCGGGTCGCGAAGCAGGCAGCAGAGGCGCTGGAGAAGATCGAGGCGAAGACGCCGTTCGTGAAGACGTGGGGGTCCTGGTTCTCCGGAGCAAAGCCCGTCGGGCTGCTCATCCTTGCGGGTGTCTCACTGGCGCTTTTGCTGATCACGGCGTTCGTGATCGGCCGGAGGCTGTTCGCGATCTCCGGCAGGCTCGCGCCGGCAGCGGTACACAGGGATTACAAG
>CADBLW010000171.1 GCA_902795625.1 uncultured Lachnospiraceae bacterium
ATCACTGCACTGAGCGCTGCAGCATCCGTCACAGTCGGAAGATCCGACTTGTTCAACAGCGCGATCATCGGTTTTCCTGCGCAGGAAGCAAGGATCACGCGGTCATTTTCATCCATCTCCGCCGAGCTGTCAACTACCCAGAGTATGAGATCCGCCTCGGCCGCTGCCTGCTTCGCGCGCTCCACGCCGATCCGCTCCACGGTGTCATCCGTCGCGCGGATTCCCGCAGTATCCACGAGAAGCAGCGTGATCCCGCGCATGCGCACCTCCTCAGTGAGCGTGTCGCGTGTCGTGCCTGCAATCTCCGTAACAATTGCGCGGTCCTCCCCGAGAAGCGCGTTCAAAAGGGAACTTTTGCCGGCGTTCGGACGTCCGACGATGACCGTGCGTATGCCCTCGCTCATCTTGCGCCCGTCCTCCGACGTGTCTATCATTTTCCGTATGCGCCGAAGCTGCGCCTCGGTCTGCCCCGTCAAAACCTCGTCAAATCCGTCAAAACTCAAATGTTCGGGATCATCCAGCGTTGCCTCGATCTGCGCGATTTCCCGCAGGATCTCACTGCGGATCGCCGTGATCTCCTCGCGCTCCCGGCCGCGCAGCTGGCGTACGGAATTCTTGAGAGCAAGCTCATTTTTCGCGCCGATAATACCCGCCACGGCCTCCGCCTGGCTTAAGTCGATGCGCCCGTTCAGATATGCCCTGCGGGTGAATTCCCCGGGCTCCGCGAGCCTTGCGCCCGCGGCCAAAACAGCCTCCAGCACGCGCTTTGTGACGAGCACGCCGCCGTGGCAGTCGATCTCTATGGTGTCTTCGCGCGTGTACGTGTGCGGCGCCTTCAGCACAAGCATCAGCACCTCATCGATCGCGCGCCCGCTCTTCGGGTCGCAGATATATCCGTAGTGTACCGTGTGGCTCGCATAATTGCTGACACCGCTGCCGTCTCCGCGGCTGTCTGCATTTCCGTCTTCGGTTGCTGTACTGACACCGCTGCCGTCACCACGGTCCGCATTACCGTCTTTGCAGCTTTCCGCCGCACCGGCATCGTTTGTCACACCTGCATTTTCCGAGCTTTTCCCCTTCCGGAACACCCTGTCCGCCACGGCCAATGCCTCCGGTCCGCTTATCCGCACGATCCCGATTCCGGAGGGCGAAAGCGCTGTTGCGATCGCTGCGATTGTGTCCTGCTCTCTTACGATTGCCATGTTTCGTACCTCCCTTTCCGAATTCTTCGATCCTGCATATAAGCCGCCCGGCGGCTTTTCAGACAGCAAAGGGAATTGCGTTATCCGCAATTCCCTTACCATCCGAATTCAATACAATTCAGTAATATAGCTTAGGAAACGCGAAAGCATCTCCAATCCCTGAGCTCATTCGCTCAAGGCCGCCGTTTCTCAATTATTATTGTTGTTGTTCTGCTCAGCCTGTGCCTTCTCGGCAGCCTTTGCTTCCTTGTAAGCGGCGTAGTCCTTCATGTAATCCTTGCTGTAATCCGGCGAATCCGCATCGCTGTTGTAACGCTTCTGAGCGTTCTTATCGAAACGGTTGTTGTAGCCGCCGTAACCGCCCTTGCCGCCGCGGTTGCCACCGTAGCCGCCCTTGCCGCCGCGATTGCCGTAACCGCCCTTACCGCCGCGGTTGCCGTAGCCACCCTTGTTGTAGCCACCGCCGTAACGGTTGTTGTAACGGCGCTCCTCGTACGGAGCATCTGCGCGGAGCGTAACGATAACCTTGCGGTAAGGCTCCTCGCCCTCGCTGTGGGTCTCGACATAACGGTCGCCCTGCAGTGCTGCGTGAATGATGCGTCTCTCATAGGGATTCATCGGCTCAAGCGCAACGTTGCGGCGCGTTCTGCGAACGCGGACAGCGATATTTTTCGCGAGATTCTCGAGCGTGGACTTGCGGCGCTCGCGATAGTTCTCGGTATCAAGCTTGATCTTGTAGTACTGGTTGCACGCGCGGTTAACCGCAAGGCTGGTGAGATACTGAAGAGCGTCCAGCGTCTGGCCGCGCTTGCCGATCAGCGAACCCATATCCGTGCCTTCGATGTTGATGTAAATGTTGCCCTCTTCCTCGTTGATCTCCGCGGAAACCTCTGCGGAAAGGCCCATAGCATCAAGGATCTTGCAGATGAAATCAACAGCTACATCGGCAGGAGCAGCGTCGCTTGTCGTGCCTGTCGAAGCAAGGCCGGCCTCTTCGAGGATCGCTGCAGCAGCCTCGGCAACAGTGTCGCCATCGGATGCGGCATCAGCGGAAACCTCAGACGGCTCATAGCCGACGCGGATCTTCACGCTCTTGAACAAACCGAGAAATCCGCCCTTCTCTTCCTCGAGTACTTCAACCTGAAGCGCCGTGGCGTCACAGCCAAGCTCCTGAGCGGCTGCGGCCTTAGCATCTTCCAAGGTCTTCCCCGTATACTCTTTGTATTCCATGTTATTGGTCCTCATTATTCTTCAAAATGTTGGCGATCGCGGAGATTCCTACAGAACCCTTTTCCGCTGCCGTCTTCGCCAATTCGTCCTTCTTCTCCTGAGAAATACGACCGCTCTCACTTCTCTTGCCGGATTTGCCGGACTTGCTGTCATCGGACTTGTCCGACTTGCTGCCCTTGCCGGAACCGATCTTCGACGTATCCATCGAAGCAATCGACTTGGTGCTGGACTTGGCGATGGTGGACATACCGTTGCCGCCCTTAGCGTAAATGCCGTATTTTTCGTTGCGCTCCGATATTTTGGCTTCATTTTGCGCCACAATATCTTCCATGTTGTACTTCTCGAGATACTTATTGATCGCCAGCTGCTGCACGATCTGCACGCCGCTGCTGACAACCCAGTAGATACCGACACCGATAGGAAGGAATACACAGAAAATACCGGACATCACCGGTAAAATGGTGGTCATCGCGCCCATTCCGGGCATGGCCTCCTGCTCGCCTTCCTTCTTGTCCTTGCTCTTATTCTGCGTCGTCGAGAGCTTTCCCTGTGCAAACTGCAGCACAAAAGCCAGGATTGGAAGCAGAATCGCGGGGAACTTGTAACCCGGCGCATCCAGAATGCTGTATGAACCGAGGCTGTTGATCTTTAAGATCTTGTCAATATCCGCTGAACGATTTGCCATTATTGTCTGGAACGAATCCGACTGAGCCAGCTTGTTCCAGTTTTCTACATTCTCGCCCTCAATTGTCTTGCCCTCGCGGAAATCCTTCCAGACCTCCGTGTTGTAGACCGAGAATATATCGATCAGATCCGTTGCCGTGAAATTCGTGTCCGTGCTCTTCTTGTTACGCAGGCTTACCTTCTTCGCGTTGTAGAACTCGTAGATTGCCTTGGTGATGCTCGCGTCCGTAAAATCGTGGTCCGTATCATCGATCTGCATGATCTCCGTACCCACATTCTGATAGAGCGCCTTTACATCGGTCACATACGCGGGAATCGCGTACACAACGCGGTACAAAGCGAACATGATCGGAAGCATGATCAGGAGAGGAAGGCATCCGCCGAAGGGGCTGGAGCCGTACTTCTGATAGATCTCCTGCTGCTCCATGGTGTAACGCTGCATTGCTTCACGGTCACTGCGGTCGATGCCGCGGAATTTTTCCTGAAGCGCCTTGATCTCCGGCGTCATCAACGCGGAAACCTTAGCAAATTTCTGCTGCTTGATCGTTAACGGCAGCATCAGCATTTTCACCACGATCGTGAAAATCACGATGCAAAGTGCAATGTTCTGGATGCCCATTGCGGCAACCAATTTGTAAATTGCATTGAGGATCATTCCCATGACCCAGGCGAAGGGCTTCAAGATGCCGGTCACCCTGGTCAGAAAAATCAAATTCATCTATGGTCCTCCTTCGTTACGGCACAGGGTCATACCCTCCCTTATGGAACGGATGACACCGAAGGATCCGCCTCACGGCCAGATATCCGCCCTTCAAAGCGCCGTACTTTTCAATTGCTTCCATTGCATACTCGGAACAGGTGGGCGTGTAGATGCAACACGGCATCTTCTTCAACCCCGACAGATGTTTTCTGTAAAACCGGATTAAACCTAATAAAACACGTTTCATTTCGTAATCCCATGCAGCTCCGCGACATGCAGAACCGCCTTCGTTATCTCTGCCTGCGTCTTGCCGACGCATGTCCTCCGTGCAATGACGATGACGTCCAACCCGTTGTTGATCCGTTCACCGCTCAGTCGCAAGCTTTCCCTGATCAGCCTTCTAATCCTGTGGCGAACCACACTGTTGCCGATCTTCTTGCTTGTGACAATACCTATTCGATTTTTCTCAGTACCGTTCTTCGCGACATACATCACGAGATACCGGTTAGCCCGGGAACAGTTTTCATCATAAACCGACTGAAACTCCCGGCCCTTGTGTAACGAACCAGTCATCGTTACCTCCCAGTCCGGACGCAATTAGTTCTTTCTATGGTCCTTATACGGAAAATGAAACACCACATCCGTCAGACCGCATGCCGTCCGGAGAAAAGAGAAAGGTCACATAAACTGCGACCTATGCGGAAATGGTGTGTCTGCCCTTAGCGCGTCTTGCAGAAAGAACTTTTCTGCCGTTGGCCGTCTGCATTCTCTTGCGGAAGCCGTGTACTCTCGCATGGCTCTTGTTTTTCGGCTGATACGTCATCTTCATGGCTATTGTCCTCCTTCATCCCATATTAACCCATTATAGAGTTGTGCGTTCCCTATTATAGTGACTTTGTCAACCTCCGTCAAGCATTTTTTCCTTGCGGGTTGGGTATGAACACTTCAAGTACCTTGATACTGGTACGGTTCTTAGCCTCGCTTAGCGGCGATCGAGCACTAAGCGACCGTTTCGTGCTCATATCAAGGAGCGCTGCTCCCGAACTCGCTTCGCTCAAACACCCTCGCAGCGCTCCTATTCGCACTCACGCTCGCAAAGGGCTCATCGCATGCTGCGCTGCGGCAGAAGAACCGTACCTCTTCGGTACTTGAAGTATTCATCTGCCACACAGATAGAGTTAAAAAGGCTTCTGTTTCACTGCGGCGGATACGTATTTTTCGCTCATATTATCAATAGGAGCGGTAATTATCCGGTATGATCTAATTTTGTTTCTTCCTTATATAAATATGCGGTGATTTTTGTTGCTAAAATCGCCCTGTTGTAGTATAATAAATTGTGCTCTTATTTGGCTTTATTTTTCCCTAGACCACAAAATATAGGGTAATAGCTAAAAAATGCTGGATTTTTACTGTAGGGGGCTTACAGAATGTATTCTAAACAGGTTTTAGAAGAGAATTGGTCAAGGATTTTGGAACAGACCAAGATCGATTACAATATCTCCGCTGTGTGCTATCGCACCTGGCTGCTTCCTCTGAGCGTTTATGATATCGAGGATAATATCCTGACGATCGTCGCCGAGAATCCCATCAATACAAACAGTCTTAACTTCATCCGTGACAAATACAGCCAGTTCATCCGCGCTTCGATCATTGAGGTGCTCGGCAACGATTACGAGTTCGAGCTGGATTTCATTTTGCGCGCCCAGGTGACAAGACTTGAGGAAGAGCGCCGCGAGCAGCAGTCCAAGCCGGATTCCAATCTTCTTCACGGAAGTCAGCTGAACAAATACACTTTTGATAATTTCATCGTCGGCGATAACAACAATTTTGCGCACGCTGCAGCTTTGGCTGTGGCAGAACAGCCCGGTGAGGTTTACAACCCGTTGTTTATCTACGGCGGCTCCGGTCTCGGCAAGACGCATCTGATGTACGCGATCGCAAATTACATTTTGCAAAATGATCCGCGCAAGAAGGTTTTGTACGTTACCTGCGAGACTTTCACGAATGACCTGATCATCTCTATCCGCTCCGGCGGCGGTGCAACGGAAGCGTTTCGCGAAAAATACCGCACCAACGACATTCTCCTGATCGACGATATTCAATTTATCGAGGGCAAGGAGTCGACGCAGGAAGAATTTTTCCACACCTTTAACGAGATGAAGGACAACGGCCGTCAGGTCGTGATCTCCTCGGATAAGAACCCGAAGGACCTCAAGATCCTCGACGAACGTCTTCGCTCCCGTTTCGGTTGGGGTCTTACCGTAGATGTTCAGCCGCCGTCGTATGAAACCCGCGTTGCCATTCTTCATGAGAAAAATAAGAGCAACACGATCCCGATCTTCGACGATGTGCTCGAATACATCGCACAGAACATCAATTCCAATATCCGTGATCTGGAGGGCGCTCTCACCCAGGTGGTTTCCATGAGCCGTCTGCAGAGAAAGCCCATCACCCTGGAGCTTGCCAAGGAAGCTCTCAAGGATAAGATCTCGCCGAACACGAAGAAGACCATCACTCCGGAACTGATCCTCAATGTAGTTGCGGAGCATTACGAGATCACCTCCGAGCAGATCCGCTCAAAGATCAAGAGCCGTGCCATCGCGTATCCGCGCCAGGTTGCAATGTTCCTCTGCCGGGAGATGACTTCCCTCTCCTTCGATGAGATCGGCACTCTGATCGGCGACCGCGATCACTCCACCGTGCATTACGCGTATAACAAGGTGGCTGACGATATCAAAAAGGACAGCTCAATCGCGAGCACGATCGATGTTCTCAAGAAGAAGATCAATCCGGAGGATGATTGAGCCTTCTGACAGTTGTATCTACAATATCGTGGATGAAACGTAAAATCCTGTGAATTGTCTGTTGATAACTTGCGTTATTTATCAACATTTTCCGTTTATGGATTTGAATTGTATGTTGATAACTGCAATATTTTATCGGATAAACACTCTTTCCGGTTAAAAATGACTTAAAAAGCATTTTGAAACCGTGATCAACATCCACGCCTTTATCCGAATTATCCACTTCACACTGACGGTGGTTTTCGGATTGCAAACCATTGTTTCACTAAGCATTTTCCGCTTTATGAACAAATCCACATCCCCTACTGATAATACTGTTATTCTTAACAATTAAATATCATCATCATACGGCCTTCGGTTCTTCCGACGGTATTGTATCGAAAGAAAGGACGGTTCTTTTATGGAAATTATCTGCAGCCAGACACAATTGATCGGTGCTCTCAACGTTGTATTGAAAGCTGTCTCCTCGAAGACTTCGTATCCGATCCTCGAGTGCATTCTCATAGAGACGGAGGATAACTCCGTCAGGATCACTGCCAACGACAATGATCTTTGTATTGAAACCGTGATCCCGGCAGCCGTGAACAAGGTCGGCCGGATCGCTCTTAACGCGCGCATGTTTTCCGACCTGGTGCGCAAGCTGCCTCCGAACGATGTTGTGATCACTACGGATGATACCTTCGCGGTTTCCATCGTTTGCGGCAAGGCTAAATTCGCGCTTCGCGGTCTCTCCGGTGAGGAGTTCCCGAAGCCTCTCGCGTATGACAACACTAATCCTGTGGTGATCTCGCAGTTCACGCTCAAGGAGCTGATCCGCCAGACGATCTTCGCGGTGTCGGCCAATGAGTCCTCCCGCGTGATGACCGGTGAGTATTTTGAGATTGACGGCAATCGTCTCCGCGTCACCGCTCTCGACGGTTTCCGCGTCAGCATCCGCAACGTTGAGCTTCGTGGCTCCTACGATAAGCACAATGTCATCGTTCCCGGCAAGACTCTGGGTGAGATCGGGAAAATCCTCTCCGGCGAGATGGACGAGGATGTCCGCATCTGCTTTGATGACCGCAATATCATTTTCGAGTTTGACAATACGATTGTTCACTCCCGCCTGATCGACGGCAAATACTTCGTCATCGACTCCATGATCAACGCGGAGTGCGACACGAAGGTTACCGTAAACCGCCGCGAACTGATCGATTCCATCGACCGCGCAAGTCTCTTTGTGAAGGAGACGGAGAAGAAGCCTGTGGTTGTTGAAGTTTTCGAGAACTATATCACCGTGAGCATCAACACCCAGTCCGGAAGCATGTATGACGAGATCATCGCCGAGAGAGACGGCAACGATCTTCGCATCGGCTTCACGCCGAAGTTCCTGCTGGATATTCTTCGCGTTGTCGATGACGACACGGTTACGCTGTTTATGCACAATGCCAAGAACCCTTGCTTCATCCGTGCGAACGACGATTCGTACATTTACATGCTGCTGCCGGTTAACATCGGTGCGCATTGATTTATCACCGGCGTGATAAATCAATGCAAAGAATCGCAGGCGTGTGCAAAGGAAGGTGCTTCGCACCGCACACGCCGCGGCAAGAACGCCTTGACGTTCTTGATTTAACCGGTTGCGCCGGAGTCTCCGGTGCGGAAAGGAAACCATGAGTGAGATAATGATCCGCGACGAGTTTATTAAGCTCGGCCAGGCGATGAAGCTTGCCGGTGCCGTGGAATCGGGAGCGGAGGCTAAGGACGTGATCACCGACGGTAAGGTGACGGTCAACGGTGAGGTTGACACAAGACGCGGGCGCAAGCTGTACCCCGGGGATGTGTTTTCATACCGCGGCAAGGAGTATTCCATTGCCGCACGGCCGGATCGGAGTTAAATGCTGATCCGTCAGATACAATTAAATAATTTCAGAAATTATGAATCGCTTGTTATTCCATTTTCCGACGGAGTGAATCTGTTATACGGGGATAACGCGCAGGGCAAGACGAACCTGCTCGAGGCGGTTTTTCTCTCCGCGACAACGCGGGCGCTGCGCGGCTCGAAGGACAAGGAGCTGATCCGGTTCGGCTGTGAGGAGGCTCACATTCAGACTCAGGTGGTCAACAACGGATGTCCCCATCGGGTTGATATGCATTTGCGGCGCAACAAGCCTAAGGGCATTGCGATCGACGAGGTTCCGATCCGGCGGAGTGCGGAGCTGATGGGTCTTGTGCATGTGATAGCGTTCTGCCCGGATGACCTTGCGATGATGAAGGAAGGTCCCGCGGAGCGAAGGCGGTTTCTCGACATGGAGCTCTGCCAGATGGACCCGATCTACTGCAGCAACCTGATCAATTACAACAAGGTTCTGCAGCAGCGAAACAATCTTCTGAA
>CADBLW010000172.1 GCA_902795625.1 uncultured Lachnospiraceae bacterium
CCGAGGTAAAGAAGGTGACGGTCTCCCACAAAAAGGGAACCGCGGTGATCTCGGGCGCGACGCTCCCGTCGAACGATGCGATCCGCAAGGTGATCGATGCGACGGGATACCGGTTCGTGTCGGCCGTCGACGAGACCCCGGGGAACGGACGGGCAGCCAAACCGGATTATAAGAACTGGGTGCCCAAGGGAATGGTGTACGGCTTTGTTGCGGCGACGATCGTCACGGCGATATTGTTCGTCGTGTTGCTGATCGTGCTGAAGGACGCCTCACCGATGGTGCGGATCATCGTCGGGATCGTGACCGGACTTCTCTTCTTTGGCTGTGCGATGATGATGAAATGGTGTATCGTCGCATACAACAAATTTTCCTACGACGGAAGCAGAAAGCTTTCCAAACAGATCATCGAGGGAACGGCACAGTACGTATCACTTCCGAAGGGCGGCAGAGGACTCGATGTCGGCTGCGGCAGCGGCGCGCTGACCATCGCCTGCGCGAAGAGAAATCCGCAGGCAAGCTTCCTCGGGATTGACCGCTGGGGCAAGGAGTACGCGTCGTTCAGCAAGGGGCTTTGCGAGAGCAATTCCGTCGCGGAGGGCGTGAGCAACACGGAGTTTTGCAAGGGCGACGCGACGAAGCTGGATTTTCCGGATGAGACCTTCGATGCTGTCGTGAGCAATTACGTCTACCACAATATCGGCGGCTATAATAAGCAGGCGCTGCTGCGGGAGTCGCTCCGGGTCCTGAAGAAGGGCGGCACCTTCGCGATCCACGACATCATGTCGAAGGGGCGCTACGGCGATATGCAGAAATTCGCCGCGGAACTTCGGGCGGAAGGTTATGAGAATGTACAGCTGATCCCGACGGACAACGGAATGTTCATGTCGCGCATCGAATCGATGAGGCTGATGCTGCGCGGTTCGACGCTGCTGGTCGGAAAGAAATAAATGCGTGTTTGGAGGAAACTGAGGTGGGTAAGACAGGAAAATTCGATCACATGAAGCTGATCGGGCAGTACGCGGGCGGGCACCGCATACTGATCACCATCGGCAGGTGTCTCGCCGCAGTGAGCGCGGTGATGGCGCTCGTGCCGTACTACGATCTGTGGAGGATTATCCGCATTGCCGTGAACGGTGACGATGCCGCGGAGATCCGTAGCTACGCCTGGAGAGCTGTCCTGTGGACGGTCGGTTCGCTGCTTGTGTACATCGCGGCTTTGATGTGCACGCACATTGCGGCGTTCCGCGTTCAGGCGAACATGCGAAGCGCGCTGATGCGTCGTATCATCACACTTCCGCTTGGAATCTTTGACGAGGACGGAACCGGCAAGATCCGCCGTATCGTGAACGATTCCACGGCGGCAACGGAGACATTTATCGCGCACAATCTTGCGGACAAGACCGTGGCGGCGGTGACGCCGGTGGGACTTCTGGTGCTGATCTTTGCGTTCAACTGGAAGATCGGCCTCTTCTGCATGATCCCCGCGCTGATCGGCTTTGCCTGCATGATGTCCATGATGGGCAAGAACATGCAGCAGAAGATGGCAGAGTACCAGAGCGCTCTCGATACCATGAGCAGCGAGGCGACGGAGTATGTGCGCGGCATCCCCGTAGTCAAGACCTTCGGACAGACCGTGCACTCCTTCAAGCGCTTCAAGTCGGCCATCGACAACTTCGGAAAATGGACCACCGACTACACGATCATGCTCCGAAAGCCGATGACCGGGTTCATGACATGCATCAACGCCATTTTCATCTTCATTGTGATCGCGGCGTTCTTTGTCACGAAGGACGGAACGACGTCCAAAGATATCCTGAATATCATGTATTACATCATCGTAACGCCTCTCGTCACAGTGTGTCTCACGAAGATCGCGTATTCCGGCGAGGCGGAGATGACGCTGATCGATGCCCTCAAGCGTGTTGAGAGCATCGTTGGACTGGAGCCGCTTCCGGATCGGGTGGACGGTACGAAGCCCCAGGGACATGACATGGAGCTTGAGAATGTTTCCTACCGCTACAAAGATGCGACGAGAGACGCTGTGTCCGGGGTGACACTCCGCATTCCCGAGGGCGGCCACGTTGCTCTTGTGGGACCCTCCGGCTCGGGCAAGACAACGCTCGCGGAGCTGATGGTAAGATTTTTCGATGTCGCGGAGGGCGCGATCCGCATCGGCGGCGTGAATGTTAAAGATATCAACTCCGCAGAGTTGATGAAGTATGTGTCATTTGTCTTCCAGGACAGTCGTCTTTTGAAGACATCGATTTTGGAAAATGTGCGCATGGCCCGTCCGGGCGCGTCGGAGGCCGAGGTCTCGGAGGCGCTCGCAAAGGCACAGTGCAACGATATCATCGAGAAGCTTCCGAACGGGATCCGTACCGTTATCGGAGAGAAGGGAACATACCTCTCCGGCGGCGAGCAGCAGCGGATCGCGATTGCGAGAGCGTTCCTGAAGGATGCGCCGATCCTGATCCTCGACGAGGCCACCGCGTTCGCGGACCCGGACAACGAGACACGGGTGCAGGCGGCATTTGCCGAGCTCTCCAAGGGCAAGACCGTCATTATGATCGCACACCGCTTAAGCACGGTCATGAACGCGGACCGCATCTTTGTGATGGACGGAGGCAGACTTGCGGAGGAGGGCACCCACGCGGAGCTGATGGCCGCGGGCGGCCTGTACAAGCGAATGTTCGATGAGTATACGAGATCGATCGAGTGGAAGGTAGGTGCGTGACGATGGTAGAGAG
>CADBLW010000173.1 GCA_902795625.1 uncultured Lachnospiraceae bacterium
AGCAGCACTGCCAGTGCGACCAGCCAGTCATTTACCGGATTGCCGAAAATGTAGATGTTATGGTATCGGCCGAGTCTTCCCGCAACGTCCGAAAAGGCGACCAGGTTGATCCGTTTCCAGTTTGCCAGATACGACAGATCGTCGATCTTTAGGTAGAGGATCCCTTCCGCTCCGACCAGAAGAAACAGCAGAAGATACACCGTGCGCGAGGAACCGCACACAATTCCAAGGAAGGCCGTGAGCATGGCAAAGAAGACGGACACCATGCAGGAGCCCGCATAGACAAACAATAGAAATGTGAGGATGTTCACCGGCAGAGCCGCTGTCTTAAAGCCCGGCACGGACTGCAAGGGCTGCAACCAGTCTCCGGCGGCAGGCATCCCGTACAGGATGCAGCCGGTGAGGATCGTGGAGCCGAACAGTACAAAGTTTCCGATCACGATCTCGAGCGTGACGGCACCAAACCGGGCACACATTGACCGCCCGCGGCCGTTTGGCATCGTAGCGTACAGAGACATCAGGTCCTGCTCCTTCTCACGGATCAGCACCACGGATGTAAACAGGACCGCCAGCAGGATCTCCAGAAATATCACGCTCGGCAGGGAGAGCGCACGGCTGATCCCCCTGGTGCGCGTGTGCGTAAGAGTGAGGTCCGCGAGTTTTTCGTAGTCCTCCGCCGTCTTGTTCACGTTTTTTAGCATCCGGTCATCGACGTCGGAAAAAAGGCTCAGCACCTGATACTTCTTCGGTGCCTCCAGAACTTTCGCAAGATACTGCGGATACGTGAGGATATCCTCATACTCCCCGATCATCTGCGAGTACAGTGACATCTCCGTCCACAGGTTATCGCAGTACTTAAGCTTCACATCAGACAGCGACGGCCCCTCCTCAAAGTACAGGACAGCACGGAGTGCTTCATGCTCCTCTGCAAGCCTTGCGGAAGCCGCTTCGTCCGACATCCCCGCGAGGTCGTCCTGCAATGCGCGGTACGCGTCCGACGGCGGCGACAGGTGTTTCTCGCGGTACGCAAAGTAACCGCAGTTCAGGAGCACCAGGAGGAGGACGATGCCGACCAGTCTGCGGTTATGCCATAATTTATACCATTCGTACCGGAACATCAGGATTCCCCCTCGTTCAGGCGCATGTAGATCTTCTCGACGGAAGGTTCCTCCATCGTCTCACGGTAGCGGGCGAGCAACTCCTCCATCGTGCCGCTCTCCACGATCTTCCCGTGACTGAGGAAAATGATCTCCGACGCCAGTTTCTCCAGATCGCTCACAATGTGCGTGGCGATAATGACCGTCCGCTCCTCCGCGATGGACGCCACCAGTTAGCGGAAATTGACGCGCTCTTTCGGGTCGAGGCCGACCGTCGGCTCGTCCATGATCACGATCTGCGGATTCCCAAGGATCGCCTGTGCCAAAAGAGCTCGCTGCCGCATACCGCCGGAGTATGTACCGATGGTATCTTCCCTCGCGTCCCACAGGTTGACCGCGTGGATCGTCCGTTCCACATCCTCCGAGGCGGCCTTCTTGTCAATCCCCTTCAATGCCGCGATGTAATACAAGAACCGCTCCAGGGAAAAACCGTCATACAGCTTCTGCTGCTGCGGCATGTAGCCGATGAAGCGACGGTATTCCCTGCCCATGGCGCGGATATCACGGCCGTCGAGGAACAGTTCCCCCGCCGTCGCCTTTAAGTTCGTCGTCATGATCCCCATGAGCGTGCTCTTGCCCGCTCCGTTCGGGCCTAACAGCCCGTAGATCCCGGGGTGGAAGTCATACGAAAAATCCACAAGCGCCGGTTTCTTTCCGTAGTATTTCGTTAACCCCTTAGCCTCAAGCACCATTTTCCGCCTCTCCTCCGTCACTCATCCTCCGGCCCGACGTGGAACACGACCGTCCGGTCAAATGCCCCGCTCCAGAAGTCCTCCGCAGCGATGTACGCCGCGTGCATACCGTCAGGCCAGCCACCGGAAACCATCCCGTAATAACTGTTTCCGGCGGCAACGTCCAGGTGAAACACGCCGTCGGGAATGTCGATCTCCCGCAGCACCTCATCCTTGTCGATATCATACATG
The DNA here is from genome assembly GCA_902795625.1 of uncultured Lachnospiraceae bacterium. Lineage (GTDB taxonomy): Bacteria > Bacillota > Clostridia > Lachnospirales > Lachnospiraceae > ISDg. Next base: position 2,081 of record CADBLW010000173.1, read on the forward strand.
CGATATTTCGTAACCCCGGATTCCCATGTGGACAGGATCGGGGTTCCGTCCGTATGCATGCTGTCGCTGACCTTCCACGGCATTTCACGGATCAGTTCGCCGTCCATGCGGTACAGCTTCGCTCCGTCCCCGCTGATATGGTCGCTGTACTCCAGGATAAAACCGTCTCCGAACCGGAACCCGGTACCGAGGTCATCTCTTCGGAAAATCATCCGAAGTTCTCCGGTTGCGATGTCATAATCATAGAGTTCCGCGTGCCTGTGTTTCTGGTTCTCCCGGTCCACCTCCTGCCAGTCGCTCATGTCATCGTTGTACTGCCGCAGAGAATCGAACGGAACATCACAGTAGTAATCAACAAAATACAGGTGGTTCTCATATTCGTATAAGTCCGTCACACTTGTATCATAATGCTCCCCATCGCGAAAGACATACCGGCTGCTGCCGTCCGTAAGCGACACCATGACAACTCCGGATATCCTCTTCTCCAGCGGATCCCCGATCAGCCAGGTGACTTCCCCCCGTGACTCGGTATCCTTAATATGCTCATATGCGATGCCAAACGTGGAGCAGTAATACTCATCCGTATACAACTCATACATCTGAATTTCAAACGGTTCATCGACGGTCGCGATCGTCTTCTGGTTCAGTCCCTGACGATCCGTACGGATCAGATTCGGGGAATCAAAATAGTACCCACATTCGTCCGTGAGATAAAAGGAACCGTTCCCGAGGCTCCAGGACGCGCAGTGATCCCCGTGCCAGGTATTTGTCCACGGATCCAGTTTCCAGCCGAGATGCTCGCAGTTCGGTTCAAAACAAAACAGAACATCGGTGCGTGAGGCAACGTCGAAGTATCTCGCACCGCCTCCGTTTCTCGCCGACAGAAACGCATACGACTCCGTCATCGTCGCATTGCACATAAAAGAATCGAAGAATACTCTCTCCTTCTTCTTCGTTGGCTCCGTCGGTGTCAACGACTCATTGCCGTCTTCGCCGCTACCGCCGCTCACGTTACCTCCATTGCCGCCATTGCCGCTGCATGCTGTCAGCAGGACACACAAAAACATGACAAGCAGCGCCGTCCTCAAGTGTCGCTTCATGGGTTCCTCCTCTCCGCGGTTAGGTTTTCGACAACGCCTCATTGCTACCTTCTCTCCCGCAGGTTTCCGAACATCACGACTGTCTCCCGGCTTCCACCAGATATTCCGCGATCTGCCGGTTCAGTTCACCGATCAGCGCGTCTACGTCATCGCCGGAAAACTGACTGAACAACGTAGCCGCATTGAAGTCCTTCGCAAGAACCGTTCCGCTGTTGTTGTGCACATATACCATTCCACCGTTATCGGATGCGCTCAGAATGCCCATGATCCGCAGATACAACGTCCGTTGTTCCTCCGTCATAGTCGGAACGAATCCCGCAAGTTCGAACGCTTCCTCGCTTTCCCTGATTTTCTCCGTCCGTGCGATCTGCTCTGCTGTCGTACGACCGCTTTGGAGAAGTACTCGGATTTCAGGATCCTCCATGCACACCGACAGAACCTTCAACGCCAGCTCCTTCCGCGGGGAATCGCGATAGATTCCGAGGCTTAGGGCGAGCGAAGGTCGGTAATTGTCCGAATCGATTCGGAACACCGTGTACCCGTCCCCGACAGATCCCGCGCCGACGACATACTCCGCCAGTATCCGGTCACCGACACCGTTCGTCAGACTTCTGTCACCGATCAGTCCGGATCCGATATCATGGTACAGGGAATTCCACATTGCGGCTGCCTCGGCAAATCCCCGGAACGCCTTGATTTGATGTGTACCCGTATCGTACGGCAACTGACCGAAGGATGAATATCCCAGCAGTGCACTGACGATCCGCTGATCCAGCCTCGGAATGACGATCTGCAGGGCGGGATCTCCGATGGTATCATAGATCGCCCGCAGACTTTGATATGTTCCGTCAAACCCGTCAAAATACGACGCGTACTCATTGTTGACAAGCAGATAAACGCCGTAGCTTGAGAACGTGAGCGGAACCACGTACGCATTGCCGTCCACGGTGACATCCTTCCAGCTTGTCTCTGAGAAACAGTCACGCAGTCGGTTCCCGTCCTCCGTACCAAAGTAATCCTGCAGCGGAAGGAACCAGTCACGGGCGAACTCATAGGCACCTTCAGTTCCCAACCCTCTCAGCTCCGTATCGGTCCATAATCCGGAAAAAAGAATATCCGGAACGGCTCCGGCGGCGTACTGCTGTTCCATCCACAGTTCATTCTCACCGTCCATGAGCACACCCATGTTGACGAAATCAATGGCGCAGTCTAACCCCTTTTCATAGAGCAGGCGGTTGATCTCCAGCTGCTCCTCCTCGGTCGGCGCATAGCGGGCAAACGGCCTCGCCCAGGTGATATGATTGCTCACGGGGTACACCATCGAAGTCGGAGTCGGGGTTGCCGTAACAACCGGCGTAGGCGTAGGCATCGCCGTCGGCGCCGCCGTCGGGGTCGGGATCGCCTCGGGAAGGTTCCATTTCCACGACAATTCATTTTTCGCCGTATGACTCGCAGTATCCGTAACGAAACCATGCTGTACGTCAATATACTCGTTGTCGTCAAAATTCACATTGTAAAGGAACTCTTTGCCGAACGCCCTCCGCACCAGTGTTGTGCCGTTGCTCATGACGCCCGCTGCCGCAGTAACGCTCGTGCGAACCTCCCCGGTATACGGGTCCACGGAGGCAACCTTCATCAACACATCCCACCGGTCCACGGCATAACTCGTCCATAGCGATGCATACGCGACACTGCCGTCGCGCACCACGTCAATAGATATGACCTGCTCCCGCCCGGAATACTTATCCCTGGAAAACTCATCCGCTGACGCGATTCCGATGATCGCGGACATGACCATCCCGAGGAACGCGATCGCGATCCATGCTCTCTTTCTCATGCTCCGCCCCCCTCTCACTCGCTCTCCGCACTGCCGAGCGCTTGTAACTGCTCACTGAGCACACCAATAAGATTCC
>CADBLW010000174.1 GCA_902795625.1 uncultured Lachnospiraceae bacterium
AAAGCTCGGGGACGGCGCGGCGTCTTTGTACGCGGCGGTTGTGCGCGGCCTTTCGGCGCAGGGAACGGAGCTTACGAAGGAGCTCCTCACCACCATGGATTCCATGGACATCGTCAACGGAGTGCTGATCCCGGCGCTCGACACGGTTGGCGCGGGCTTTGAGAGCGGTCGGGTGTTCCTGCCCCAGCTGATCCTGTCCGCCTCCGTGGTGCAGGGAGCATTTTCCGAGATCAAGGAACACATCCGGAAGAGCGGCAACGAGACGGTCAGCAAGGGCACCATCGTGCTGGCGACCGTGAAGGGCGACATCCACGATATCGGCAAGAACATCGTGAAGGTGCTGCTGGAAAATTACGGCTTCACCGTGGTCGACCTGGGCCGCGACGTGGAGATCAGCGCGGTCGTGGAGGCCGCGAAGAAGACGGGGACGCCGCTTGTGGGCCTGAGCGCCCTGATGACGACGACGCTTCCGAGTATGAAGGACACCATCACGGCGCTCCGCGAGGCGGGTCTGCCGTGCAAGGTGGTGGTCGGCGGTGCCGTGCTGACGCCTGAGTACGCAGCGGAGATCGGCGCGGATTACTACGGGCGCGACGCGAAGGCGACGGTGGATATCGCCAGAGAGGTGTTCGGGGTCTGATCTTTTGCGGAACCAACATGTTCGGGGTCTGACCCGGCGCTGAGGCAACAGGGCAGAGTTTCGGGGAAATCCCGCGGGAGAGGGAAAATGTGCATCAGATTGTTTAGAAAGAAAAAAGAGGACACAGGGAAAGTTATGTTTTTGATCATCGGTCTCGGCAATCCCGGGACAAAATATGCGGGCACCAGACACAACATCGGCTGGGACGCGGTGACGGCCATCGCGGACGCCACGGGGATCGCGCTCAAGACGAAGGAGTGCAAGGGCATCACCGGCACGGGCGTCATCGAGGGCGTGAAGGTGAAACTTGTGCAGCCGCAGACGTTTATGAACAACAGCGGGGAGTGTGTGCGCGCTCTCATGGACTTTTACAAGATCCCGGCGGACGACATTCTTATCATCTGCGATGACGTGTCGCTGCCTACGGGCAAACTCCGCATCCGCGCCAAGGGAAGCGCCGGCGGGCACAACGGTTTAAAGAGCATCATTGCCCACGCCGGGACAAGCGATTTTGCGAGACTTCGCATCGGCGTCGGAGAGAAGCCCGAGGGGTGGGATCTCGCCGACCATGTGCTGGCTCATTTTCCGAAGGAAGAGGAGGCAGAGGTGCGGGAAGCCCTGAAGAAGGCGGTGGGAGCTGTCAAGTGCATCCTCTCGGACAGCGTGGAGGAGGCCATGAACCGCTACAACGGCGGCTGACGGATTATCGGAGGCGTAGGTGAACCTGCCGCGGCAGTACGGCGGACGGTTCGGGGGAGATCATAACAGGAGCGCAGAATGAAGACATTTACGGAGCCCATGCGGGCGTCCAACGAGTTTGAAGCGGTCGGGGAGCACCTTCGCCGCGGCGAGACGCCTGTCCTGGTGACGGGCTGTACGCCGGTGCAGAAGGCGCAGTTTATGTATGCCCTCGGCGAGCCGTACCAATACCGGCTGATCATCGCGGAGGACGACCTCAAGGCGAAAATACTGTACGAAGACTACCGCGAATTTGATCCGGACACGGTGTATATGCCGGACAAGGATCTGATCTTCTTCAGCGCGGGAGTTCAGGGAAATATGACGCTGCGCGAGCGCATGAGCGTGCTGCGGCGCCTTGCGGAGACGCAGGAAAACGGCGGGCGGCTCACGGTTGTGACGACCATCCGCATCGGCCTTGAGAGGCTTCAGCCGCTCTCGGAGATTCTCGCGGCGCGTCTGACCGTCACGAGGAAGACGGAGATCTCCCTGACGGAGCTCACGAAGCGGCTCACGGAGATGTGCTACCGGCGCGTGGACCAGGTGGAGATGGCGGGTGAATTTGCCGTGCGAGGCGGCATCCTCGACGTGTTCCCGATCTCCCAGGACAACCCGTACCGCATCGAGTTCTGGGGCGACGACATCGATGATATCAAGGTCTTTGACTCGGCGAGCCAGCGCTCCATCGAGTCGGCTGACGGCGTGACGATCTACCCCGCGGTGGAGCTCGTATTGAGCGAGGAGGAGCGGGAAGCGGGTCTTGCGCGCATGGAGCGTGACGTGAAGCAGACCGCGCAAAAACTCGATGCCGCGAAGCGTTACGACGAGTCGCACCATCTGCGGGTGATGGCGTCGGAGCTGGCGGACAACATCCGCTATCTGCCCGGGAGCGTGAACCTCGGGGCATTTATCGACTATTTTAAGAAGGACACCGCCACGTTCTTCTCTTATTTTCCGAAGGACACCATCGTGTTCCTCGACGAGCCTACGAATCAGGCGGAAAATGCGGAAGCCGTCGCCGCGGAGTACACGGAGAGCATGTCGGCCCGCCTCGACGCGGGAAGTCTGCTGCCGGGGCAGCTGCGCGCGATCAACGACAACAGGCGCATGTTTGCGGAGCTGGCGGCGCGTAAGACGGTCTCGCTGGCGACCTTTGTCGTCCGCGATACCATGATCGATTACCGCCATCAGTACGATCTCGGAGTGCGCGCGATCTCGTCGTACGGGAAGAACCTGGAGGCGCTTGCCAAGGACCTCTCCTCCTACAAGAAGAAGGGCTACCGCATGCTTTTAGTCTGCCCGTCGCACACGAGGGCGAAGCATCTGGTGCAGGAGCTTGAGGAGTACGGCGTGATCTCCTTCTACACGGAGGACCCCGCGCGCGTCGTCGGCGAGCGCGAAGTCATGATCGTGTACGGCAAGCTGCGGAGCGGTTTTGAGTATCCGCTGCTTCGGTTTGTCGTCATCACGGAGAGCGACATTTTCGGGCGCGAGCGCGCGAAGGTTGAGAGGAAGAAGAGCAACCGCAAGGCACTCGATTACCACGAGCTGTCCAACGGCGATTA
>CADBLW010000175.1 GCA_902795625.1 uncultured Lachnospiraceae bacterium
GCGCCTGCTCATGGATCTCGGACATGTCGGTCTCCGCCATGAACAGAAGGTCATCCGAGCAGTCCCCGATCCGGAGCGCGCGCAGTTTGATCTGCGACAGCGATTCCTCTCCGGAAACATACAAAACTTTAATGCCCTTGGCAGCTAAATTGCGCGCCATCTGAAGCAGGAGCGTCGATTTGCCGATACCGGGATCGCCGGACGCAAGAACAAGCGAACCGTCGACGATACCGCCGCCGAGAACGCGGTCAAGCTCTTCCATTCCCGTGGACATGCGCTCTTCCTCGTGCGCGTTGATTCCCTTCATGCTGACGGGGCCTACAACATCACGGTTTCTCACGACAGCGGCACCGGCAGGTCTTACGCGCTTTTCCTTCGGCGCTTCCACAATAGTGTTCCACGCGCCGCAGCTTGCGCACCGCCCGGACCACTTCGGCGTTTCCGCCCCGCATTCCGTGCAGAAAAACAAAGTCTTATCCTTAGCCATACCATGTCATGCTTCGACTGCCCCGACGGTCACCTTACCGTCCACGCAGTCGATCAGCACTGTATCCCCCTCTTTAATACTGCCGCGAAGGAAGCTCTCCGTAACCGCGTCCTCCACGGAATCCGTGATCAGCCTCCGCACCGGTCTCGCGCCGTACTGCGGATTGTAGCCCTTCTCCGCCACCATATCCGCAAGCGCATCCGTATACGATACCTTAAGCCGCAGCGTATCCGCGCAGCTCTTTACAAACCGCCCGAGCAGCAGGTCCGCGATGCCGCGGATCTCCTCCTTCGTGAGCGAATGGAACACGAGAATATCGTCGATCCGGTTCAGAAACTCCGGCCGGAACATGCGCTTGACCTCTTCCATGACACCGTCCTTCATGCGGCGGTAATCGGCGGCAGCGTCATTTTCCGACGCAAATCCGAGCGTCTTCGGATTCATGATCCGCTCCGCACCCGCATTGGAGGTCATGACGATCACGGTGTTCTTCATGTTGACTGCCCTGCCCTGGGAATCCGTAATGCGGCCGTCATCCAGGACCTGGAGTAAAATGTTGAACACATCCGGGTGAGCTTTCTCGATCTCATCGAACAGCAGCACCGAATATGGCTTCCTGCGGACTCTCTCGCACAGCTGTCCGCCGTCCTCAAACCCGACGTAGCCGGGAGGGCTTCCGATCAGCTTCGATACGCTGTGGGATTCCATGTACTCCGACATGTCGATCCGGATCATCGACTCCGGGTCTCCGAACAGCGCCTGGGCAAGCGCACGGCACAGCTCCGTCTTGCCGACGCCGGTAGGTCCTAAGAACAGGAACGATCCCACCGGACGGTTCGGATCCGTCAACCCGACGCGCCCCCTTCGAACGGCCTTTGCAAGCGCGGAAACGGCCTCATTCTGGCCGATCACCATGCGGTGCAGCTCTTCCTCAAGCCCGAGCAGACGCTCGCCCTCGGACTGCGAGAGACGCGCTACCGGAATGCCTGTCATGCGGGCGACGACCTCGCGGACCGCCTCCTCCGTCACGGTAATCGGTTCCTCCGCGTGATTGGCCGAGAGAAGCTGCTCCTTGCGGCTCTTCATGATGCTTCTGTACGTCCCGCCGAGGGATGCCGCAAGCGGAAAATCCCCTTTGATGATCGCCGCTTCCCTCTCGGAAAGGATCTTAGAGATCTCCTCCTCGTTGCCGCGGCGCGTGCCGAGCTTTACGGCACTTCCGGTCTCATCCAGAACATCAATGGCCTTGTCGGGAAGTCTGCGGTCTCCGAGATATCGAACGGACAGATCCACGCAGGCGTGCAGCGCCTCATCGGTGAATTTTACGCTGTGGTAATCCTCGTATCTCGAGACAATTCCCTTAAGGATGTCATACGCCTGCTGAGGCGTGGGCTCCTCGATGGTCAACGGCTGGAACCTGCGCTCAAGCGCCGGGTCCTTTGCGATGTATTTTCTGTACTCGTCCGCAGTCGTCGCGCCGATCACGCGCAGACGGTTTCCGGAGAGTGAAGTTTTCAAAATGTTCGCGGCATCGAGGGTTCCCTCCGCTCCGCCGGCACCGATCACGGTGTGGAGCTCATCGATGAACAAAACCGCAGTGTCGCTCTGCTCGAGCTCCTGCATCAGCTTTTTCATCCGCTCCTCAAAATCGCCGCGGTACCGCGTGCCTGCCACAAGGGACGCAACATCGAGGGAATAGATCCGAAGTCCCGCAAGCGCAGACGGTACATCACCGTCGAGGATCCGCTTTACAAACGCCTCAACGACGGCTGTTTTGCCGACGCCGGGCTCGCCGATCAGGCATGGATTGTTCTTGGTCCGTCTGCTCATGATCCGTAAAATGCTGTCCGTCTCCTCACGTCTGCCGATCACAGGCTCCGTGAGCCCGTCCTCGACGTCATCTGAGAGGCAGCGGCAATAGTTCTCAAGGTAGGAACCGCCGCCCTCGGGATCGCGTCCGCCGTCCCGTAAGAAGCGGATGTAATCCTTCGCCTGCTCGGTGGAAAGACCCATGTCATGCAGCACGGCAAGCGCATACAGCGAGGTGTCCTGCCTTACACTGCGCAAAAGACGGCATCCGACGCACTCCGATTCGCGCAGGATTCCCAGAAGAAGGTGACCTGTACCGATCCGGTCGTCGCCGAGCATCTTCGCAAACACCTCCGCATTGTCCTCCGCGAGGGCAAGCCGGGGTGAGAAGGAGGGAGTCCTGCCCTCGGACAGCGAATCGCTGTTCACATCGGCGCTCATCTCCTGCAGAAGCGCCTCATAGGAAGCGACCTCATCCTCCGTAAAGATCCGTGCGGTCATGCAGTCGCCGGTCATCAGCGCGAACACGAGATGTTCGGTCCCGACATACCCCGCGCCGAACCGTACGGCGATATCTGAAGCCAATATATAGGCATCCATTGCCTCATGCGTTTTGATCATCGAAACTCCTCCACAACTTCATTCAGGATGGAACGGATCTCCTGTCCGGAAACGTTGCGGCACACTGCTCTCGCAACGGCATCGCGAAGCGAGGCCCGCAGCTCATCGATGGCTCTCTGCCTGTCGATATCCACGGACACTACGGCGCCGCGCCGACGATCCAGTTTCAGGTATCCCTCCTGCCGGAGGATCGCATACGCCTTGTTCACCGTGTGCATGTTGATGCCCACGGAATCCGCAAGCTCACGAACGCTCGGCAGACTCTCTCCCTCCTGAATCTCAGAAGTCGCAATTCCCATGATGATCTGATTGCGCAACTGTACGTAAAATGCTTCGTCGCTGTTAAAATCTATGCTGATCAGCATCTCTTTCTCCTCGCCGTCCTTCCGGACACTTTCCGTTATCCCCTGATCCCGGCTCTGAAATATTCAACCGGTACATCACTGTATACTTTTCCGTTATAATTGTTATATGAACAGTGTAACAATTGGCAGTGGATTTGTCAATCGCAAAAAAGCATGGATCCGCGCTTCCCGGCATTCCGTCAGAATGTCCGAAATTTGTGCAGATCCATGCTGTAACGTCAGTTTTTTTTCTGTGTTTTCTGTATTATCTGTTTTTTATCACTATTTCAGGTTTCTTACCTTGAACTCTCTCTCCGCCTCGCGCTGCATATCCTTCTTGGCGATGCTTTCGCGCTTGTCGTAGAGCTTCTTGCCCTTGGCGATGCCGATCTCGACCTTGACGAGATTTCCCTTGAGATAGACACTGAGAGGAACAAGGGTGTAGCCCTGCTCCTGCAATTTTCCGCCGATCTTGTTGATCTCCGCTCTCCGGAGCAGGAGCTTACGTACCCGAAGCGGATCACGGTTAAAAATGTTGCCCTTCTCGTACGGCGAAATGTGCATTCCGTACAGAAGCGCCTCGCCCTTCTCGATGCGGATGTACGATTCCTTGACGGAAACCTGTCCCATCCGGATGGATTTTACCTCCGTTCCGTGCAGCGCGATGCCCGCCTCGTACTTATCCTCGATGAAATAATCATGATACGCCTTTTTGTTGCTCGCAATCAGACGGATGTTGTCCTTTCCCATAAGCCCCTCGTTTCTTTACCTTGCCGGTATAAACTCAACCGTTCTCGATGCCTTGTCGGCGGCGGAAACCATCACACGCATCGGGTCACCGATTGCGTAACGCCGTCCGGAACGCTCTCCCGTAAGCGACATTGTAGCCGCGTCATAGATATAGTAATCACCGCGCAGGTCAGTGAGTCTGACCAGCCCCTCAACGGTGTTCGGAAGCTCCACAAAAAGCCCCCAGGAGGTCACGCCGGAGATCACGCCGTCGTATACCTCCCCTAAGAATCTGCGCATATACTCTGCTTTCTTCATCCGCTCGACCTCGCGCTCGGCATCCTCGCTCCTGCGCTCCGTCATGCTTGCGCGCGACGCAATCTCGCCGAGGATAGCCTCATAGTGCTTCAGTCTGTTCTGCGTTAACGTCCCGCGCAGCTGTTCCTTGATGATGCGGTGGATCTGCAGATCCGGGTATCTCCGGATCGGCGACGTAAAATGGCAATAGTACTTCAGTGCCAGTCCGAAATGCCCCATACAGTCCACAGCATACCTTGCCTGACGCATCGAGCGAAGCGTGAGTCTGCTCAACAGAGCCTCCTCCTGCTTTCCGCGAAGCTGCCGCAGGAACTTCTGAATGTCCATCGAATGAACTTCGCCGTTGCCAAGATGCAAATGATATCCGAAGTGCGATACGTAGCCCGCGAGTTCCCTCATTTTCTCCGGTGAGGGCGTCTCGTGGACGCGGTATACAAACGGCGAGGAAAGCCAGAAAAACTCCTCCGCAACGGTCTCGTTGGCTGTGACCATGAAATCCTCGATCAGCCGTGTCGCCTCATTGCGCGGATACGGCTTGATCGATGTCACTCTCCCGCGCTCGTCAAGCAGGATCTTGCTCTCCGGAAAATCAAAATCGATCGCCCCTCTTGCATCCCGCCTTGCGCGGATCTTAGCCGCAAGTTCGCGCATCTCAAGAAGCATGGCGCGGACGGCATCATTTTCCGCCGCATCGAAGACATTATCCGTTGTCTCCTCTGTGGGATCGCTGACAGTATTTACCGTCTCCTCCGTTGCATCAACGATAGGTTTTACCGTCTCCTCCGCCGCATCACAGACGGTATCGACGTTCTTCGAAGCGTCGTTATCATCAAAGACTTTCTGCACCCACGTATAAGTGAGCCGCCGGTTGACGCGCACCACGGTCTCCGCAATGGAATGGCCGATCATGTTGCCGCTGTCGTCGATATCCATGAGACAGCTGAGCGCCAACCGGTCCTCGCCCTGATTGAGCGAACAGATGCCATTGGAAAGCTTGTGCGGAAGCATCGGGATCACTCGGTCCGCGAGATACACGCTTGTGCCGCGGTTGATCGCCTCCTTGTCCAGAGGCTGCCCTTCGCGCACATAGTGACTCACATCCGCGATATGGACACCGAGATGCCAGATGCCGTCCTCGTGAGTCAGCGAGATCGCGTCGTCGATATCCTTCGTGTCCTCGCCGTCAATGGTAACGGTCAGCAGCTCGCGAAGATCGGTCCGCCCGTTCATCTCCTCCCCGGAGACCGTCTCAGGAACAGACGAAAGCTCCTGTTTCACCTCCTCAGGCCACTCTGAAGGAATCCCGCAGTCGCGGACAACGGAAAGAATGTCCACGCCGGGATCGTTCACATGTCCGAGGATCTCGGTGATCGTTCCGTAGGGAGCAAATCGCCCTTCATACTGCGTGATCGTGACGCACACCTTCTGTCCGCTGACAGCACCGAGGGTGTCATTCGGTCCTATAGTCACATCGAAGTCGAATTTGCTGCGGTCGGGAATCACCCTGCCGCCTGCTTTATTCTTTCGGAAAATGCCCACAAGCTGCGTCGTGTTCCGCTCGAGGATCTCGATAATACGGCCTTCCCTGCGCGTTCCGCCGGGCTTCGAGTACCTCCATCCACCGTAGAGACATCCTCCCGTAGGCCTGCACCGCTTACCTGACCCTCCGACTCTGACACCGATCGTACCGCGATAGGCTGCCGGCTCCGGAGTCGCGGTAACGACAGCTACACGCACCTTGTCGCCGTGCATTGCGTCCATCGTATAGAATTCCGGGATATACAGATCTTCAGCCTCACCCTCGATACTGACAAAACCGTATCCCTTGTCCGATCCCTGAAATATTCCGACAAAATTCTTCGGAGTTGCAAGTATGTAGCGCCCCTCCGCGTCTACGGCGACCTTCTCCTCATTGATCAGGATATTGAGGATCTCATTCAGCTCGCCGCGGTCGGATTTCGGTACCTGAAGCAGTCCCGCCATTTCGCGGAACCGCATGGGCCGGTACTGCTTATCCTTCAAAAGAGCAAGTACCATCTCTTTTTTTCTTGTATTGATCAAACTAACTTTCCCCTCAATTCCTCGTAATTACCATTTTACGGATTTTATACAGAAAAACAAGCGGCACTCTTTTTCAGAGTGCCGCAGGATTTCGCTTAGATTACTTTGTCCAGAAAGACATGTTCAGGACAACCGAAAGAATGATGAATGCCGCCGCCAGAACTCTTGTAAGCCAGACCAGCGTGCCCTCCATCGAACGTCCTTTGTTCTTGCCCCAGTAGGTTTCCGCGGCTCCGCTGATGGAACCGGTCAAACCGGCATTCTTGCCTTCCTGCATCAAAACAATTGCAGTCAATACGACACAGATCAAAATATATATGACTTTTACGATTGTAAACAAAGTGCTCATAACTTCCTCCACCTGCTGAAAATGTAGCGTTTCGATACGCAACACGCAGAGTTTATCACAAATCTTTTGGAAATGCAAGTGTTATTTTTCTTCGTATCCGTCAACGGCCTTGAGACTGTCTGATGCGTTTCTGCGCCACTGCTCCGCCAAGCGTTCCGGTTGCTGCGATTGCAAGGATCGTCCACAGCAAAAGGCTGCTTGAATCGCCGGTTTTCGCGGACGGCTCTGCCGGAGCAGGCGTCGGGCTCGGCACCGGAGTCGATGTCGGCGAAGGAACTGCCGTTGGTTCAGGCGTTGCCGTAGGCGTCAATGTGGCCGTAGGGGTCAACGTGGCAGTAGGCGTCGGCGATTCCGTCGGAGTCGGCGTTGCTGTCGAAGTAGGTTTCTCCTCTTCTACAATCTCGATGGAAGCCTTAACCTCGCCGTCGTCAAATGTGATCGTTACCGTATGGGTTCCCGCTGCAAGCGTCTCCAGGAACGCTTTGTTCAGCGTGATCACTGTACTTCCGGAAACCGCATCATAGTCGGTTCCCTTGACCGGAGTGGTCTGATCGACCGTCACCTTGAGGAAATGCTCAAAGCAACGGTTGTCCGCAATGGAACGGTGAACGGTCACAACAAGATTCTTGCCGCTTCCCTTCGTCCATTCTGAAATCTTATCAACCACATACTCCGGAACCTTCGGCACCTGCTTGAAGATACCGCGGTAGGTTTTAGTCTTTCCGTCTACCGAGCCGTTATCCCATGCACTGAACTCGTATGTATGCTCCTCATCCTGCGCTTTGGTCGGTTTTTTATCCGTAGTCGGCTCAACCTCACCCTCAGCATAGGTCTTGGTGTCAAGCGTGCTGTCATCATCATTCAGCCAGATCACGGTAAATACCGCCTTGATTATTACCTCGTAGGTCTCACCTTCAAAATCGGTGTGGTTCTTATCCGCGATGTAGCGTGTTTGAATCGTGTACGTTCCGACTTCGCTCTCCGCAGGAATCTCCGCAGACCAAGTCTTCCCGCCGTCAACACTGTACTCGATCGCGGTATAGCCGTCAGGAAGCGTCTTCGGGGCGGTCAGCAGCGGCTGCTTTTCCCCATTTTCCGCTAAATCTGCCGTTGTGGGTTTCTCGTCATCCGAAAGGTCTTTAAGATCAGGCGCGGCTGCTTTCGTCACAGTCAGCGTTCCGTCGACATAGGTAATCTTATAGGAAGCAGTCACATCCCCATATTTAGCATTAACAATCTCAGCGTCACTGATTGTATTCTCACCATCTCCGACATCCGTCTGACTGCCGGTGATGATAACGCTTTCAACAGAATCTCCTTCCACGAGGCCTTCAACCTTATAAGAATCCTTCGTCAAAGCGGTTCCGTCATATATTTTCGTTTCACTGTCAGAGGTTATGGTCAACTCCGCAGGTTTGATCACAAATTCCTTCGTAATAGATCCACTCACATTTGTAAATGTTATGACAGCGCTGTGTTTTCCCGCCTCAACACACCTTTCCGTAAGTCCATCATCATATGTCACAGTATACTGATCCGTATTCCAAACAACAAAATACTTGCAGCTTTCCTCAGACCCAAAAGAAATTACCATTTTATATTTTCCGGGATCATCGGGCACATCAGAAGTACCTTCCTCCGTCCATGCTGACCCTGTATATTGAAAGTATTTTACCGAAGCAGCATCCTTCGGAACACTGACATCCCCGACTATAACGCTTTTAACCGTTGGTCCTTGCGCGGTTCCATTATAGGTATAAGAATCCTCTTCATCCCA
>CADBLW010000176.1 GCA_902795625.1 uncultured Lachnospiraceae bacterium
AAACGGAATCATACGGGCGCACGGAAGCGGCGCCGGAGCGGTCGTGACGGCCGCGAAGAAAAGAATATGATCGGGAGAGAAATTACTACATGACGATTTCACAGACCATTGCGAAGGAACTGAACATCAAAGTGACGCAGGTGGAGGCCGCGATCACGCTGATCGACGAGGGCAACACGATCCCCTTCATCGCGCGTTACCGCAAGGAGGCCACCGGACAGCTCAACGACGAGCAGCTCCGCGACCTGAACGAGAGACTTACGTACCTTCGCAACCTTGAGGATAAGAAGAAACAGGTGCTTGCGACCATCGAGGAGCAGGGTAAGCTCACGGATGAACTTCGCAAGGCCATTGAGGACGCTGCGACTATGGTGGCGGTGGAGGATCTGTACCGCCCGTACCGCCCGAAGCGCCGCACCAGAGCGACGGATGCGAAGGAGAAGGGGCTCGAGGGGCTCGCGGCCGTTCTAACGATGCAGTACACGGACAAGCCGATGGAGGAAGAGGCGAAGGCCTACCTCTCCGAGGAGAAGGGCGTGACGAGCGTCGAACAGGCACTGCAGGGCGCGATGGACATCGTCGCAGAGTCAGTGAGCGATTCGGCCGATTACCGCAACTACATCCGCGGCATCACCTTCAAGAAGGGCATGCTGTACTCGGAGGCGAAGACGAAGAGCGAGGAGCCGTCCGTGTACGACATGTACAAGGATTTTTCGTCACCCATCGAGAAGATGAGCGGCTACCGCGTTCTGGCGGTCAACCGCGGCGAGAACGAGAAGGTGCTCACGGTGCGCATCGAAGCGCCCGAGGAGGATATCCTCCGCTATCTGGAGAAGCAGGTCATCGTGCGCGACAATCCGAACACGACGCCGTATCTGAAGCTGGCCGTGGCGGACGCGTACCGCAGACTGATCGCGCCGTCCATCGAGCGTGAGATCCGGAACGAGCTCACGGAAAATGCGGAGGACGGAGCCATCAAGGTCTTCGACAAGAACCTCACGCAGCTCCTGATGCAGCCGCCGATCACCGGCAAGGTCGTGCTCGGCTGGGACCCGGCGTTCCGCACGGGCTGTAAGCTCGCGGTTGTGGACGCGACGGGCAAGGTGCTGTACACGGTAGTCATCTATCCGACGGAGCCGCAGAATAAGATCGCTGAGGCGAAGTCGCTTTTGAAAAAGATCATCAATCATTTCGGCGTCGAGCTGATCTCCTTAGGAAACGGAACCGCCTCGAGAGAGTCGGAGAAGGTCATTGTCGAGCTCCTCGCGGAGATCCCGCAGAAGGTGGCGTATGCCATCGTCAACGAGGCGGGAGCGAGCGTGTACTCGGCGAGCAAGCTGGCGACGGAGGAGTTCCCGAAGCTGGATGTCGGAGCGAGAAGCGCGGCTTCCATCGCGAGACGCCTGCAGGACCCGCTGGCGGAGCTTGTGAAGATCGAGCCCCAGGCCATCGGTGTCGGGCAGTACCAGCATGATATGAACCAGAAGAAGCTTGCGGAAAGCCTCGGCGGCGTGGTCGAGGACTGCGTGAACCGCGTCGGCGTCGACCTGAACACCGCGAGCGTTTCCCTGCTTGAGTATGTCTCGGGCATCAACAAGACATTGGCGAAAAATATTGTCACCTACCGCGAAGAGAACGGACGGTTCAAGAGCCGGAAGGAGCTTCTGAAGGTGGCCAAGCTGGGGCCGAAGGCGTTCGAACAGTGCGCCGGCTTTTTGCGCATCCGCGACGGCAAGGAGGCTCTGGACAACACCGGCGTGCATCCGGAGAGCTACGAGGCCGCGTATAAGCTTCTCGATAAGCTCGGCTACTCCGCGGCGGACATCACAGCGGGCGGTGCCAAGGGCATGCGCTCGAAGGTGAAAAATACCGCGGCGCTTGCCGCTGAACTGGGTGTCGGTGAGATCACCCTGACGGACATCATCGGCGAGCTCGAGAAGCCCTCGAGAGATCCCAGAGAGGACATGCCGAAGCCTATTTTACGAAGCGATGTCCTGGAACTTAAGGACCTGAAGCCCGGCATGATCTTAAAGGGAACGGTCAGAAACGTCATCGACTTCGGAGCTTTCGTCGACATCGGCGTGCACCAGGACGGACTGGTCCACATCAGCGAGCTCTCGGACACTTACGTAAAGCATCCGCTGGACGTTGTGAAGATCGGCGATATCGTGGAGGTCCGTGTCCTGAGCGTGGATGAGAAGCGCGGCAGAATCCAGCTCTCGATGCGCTCGGAGGAGGCTGCGGCAAGACAGGCGGCAGCAAAGGCGAACGGCGGGGCACAGAGAGATCGCGACAACCGCGGGGGTAACCGGAACGAAGTCCGCGGCGGAAACCGCAACGACAATCACGGAAACAGAAGATCGTAATTACATATTGACTAAGTAGGTGAAATGCGGTATTCTTTGACGAAACAAGAGAAACAAGGGTTTGCCAGTGTAAGCCCGGGAGGAAGCTATGGCATATAAGAGAGTGTTGACAATTCAGGATATTTCATGTGTGGGACAGTGCTCCCTTACGGTGGCGTTGCCGATCCTGTCGGCATCGGGGACGGAGACCTGTATTCTCCCGTCTGCGGTTCTCTCGAACCACACGGCGGGTTTCTCAGGGTTCACCTTCCGCGATCTGTCGGATGACATGCCGGCGATCAGCGCCCAGTGGAAGAAGGATAAGATCACGTTTGACGCGATCTATACAGGATATCTCGGCAGCATCAAGCAGATCGATTACGTGCGCAGCATTTTTGACGCGCACTGTAAGGGCTTGAAGATCGTCGATCCGGCGATGGCCGACAACGGCAAGCTGTACGTGGGCTTCGACGATGCGTACGCGCAGGAGATGGCAAAGCTCTGTTTCGAGGCGGACATCACGCTTCCGAACATCACCGAGGCGTGTATGATGACAGGCATGGAGTATAAAGAGACGTACGACCGCGCCTACATCGACGAGCTGCTTGCCAAACTGTGCGAGCTCGGCGCGAAGACCATCATCCTGACGGGTGTTTCCTACAGGGAGGGTTGCACCGGAGTCGTCGTCAACAAGAACGGAGTCTCGACCTACTACGAGCACAAGAAGATCGCGGGCGGCTGTCACGGCACCGGCGACGTGTATGCATCGGCGTTCGTCGGCGCTCTCATGCAGGGCATGAACGAGCAGGAGGCAGCGCGGATCGCAGCGGATTATACGCTTTTGTGCATTGAGAAGACCGAGGGCGATCCAAAGCACTGGTACGGCGTCAAATTCGAGCTGGCGCTCCCGGACTACGTTCGGATGCTCGGACTGTAAATGTAACAACGACATGAGCCCGGCCGGCAGATAAGCCGGAGTGCGGAGCACATGCGGATCATAAAGAACGGAAAGAGCCGCGGGCATAGAGGAATCGCGGCGGAACGGAGTATTGATGGAAGACAGATTGCAAATATACAACACACTGACGCGCAGCATCGAGCGCTTTGTACCCAACGAACCGGGCAAGGTGGCGATGTATACCTGCGGACCGACGGTGTACCATTTTGCGCATATCGGAAACCTGCGGAGCTACATCCAGGAGGATGTCCTTGAGAAGACGCTCCGCTACCTCGGCTATGACGTCAAGCGCGTGATGAACATCACCGACGTCGGCCACCTTTCCGATGACGGCGACAACGGCGAGGACAAGATGGTCAAGGGCGCGCAGCGCGAGCACAAGACCGTCATGGAGATCGCAAAATTCTATACGGACGCATTTTTCGAAGACTGCAGAAAGCTCAACATCAAGACGCCCGACGTAGTCGAGCCTGCGACGAGCTGCATCCCCGAGTTTATCCACATGATCGAGGTGCTCCTTGAGAAGGGCTATGCTTACAGGGCCGGGGAAAATGTGTATTTCGACACGTCGAAGCTCAAGGAGTACTACGTGCTCACGAACCACAGCGAGGATTCGCTGCTGGAGGGCGTGCGCGATGACGTCGATATCGATCCGAACAAAAAAAATAAAAACGATTTCGTGCTCTGGTTCACAAAGTCGAAGTTTGAGGACCAGGCGCTCAAGTGGGACAGCCCTTGGGGCGTCGGATATCCCGGCTGGCATATCGAGTGCTCGTGCATCAGCATGAAGCATCTCGGCGAGTATATGGACATCCACTGCGGCGGTGTGGACAACATTTTCCCGCATCACACGAACGAGATCGCGCAGTCCGAGTCCTATCTCGGACACAAGTGGTGCAACTACTGGTTCCATGTGAACCACCTGAACGACCGCAACGGCAAGATGAGCAAGAGCAAGGGCGCGACACTCACGGTTTCGGTTGTCGAGGAGAACGGCTACAATCCGCTTGTATACCGCATGTTCTGCCTGCAGTCGCACTACCGCAAGCCTCTCGAGTTCTCGTATGATGTCATGGACCAGGTGAAGGCGGCCTACGAAAAGCTTCGCCGCAGACTTTCCGCACTTGCGGAAAATGTCAGCGCAGGCAAGGCGGGAGAGGTCGACGCAGCGGCGTTTGCGCAGTTCCGCACACAGTTTGAGGACGCTCTGTGCAACGACATCAACACCGCGTCCGCACTCACGGTTCTGTATGATGTGCTCAAGGCGGATGTCTCCGACGCGACGAAGGTCGCGCTTGCGGACAGCTTTGACGAAGTTCTCAGCCTGGATCTGACGAAGCCTCTGCCGGAGGCCGAAGGCAGCGGGGCGGACGATGAGCTCACCTCGTGGATCGAGGAGATGATCGCAAAGCGTGCCGAGGCGAAAAAGGCAAAGGATTTTGCGACTGCTGACGCGATCCGCGCACAGCTTCTCGAGCGCGGCGTGGCGATCAAGGACACCCGCGAGGGCGTTGTCTGGGAACTGGTCTGATCAAAGAGCGTTAAACAGGCATGCTTTCGCTTGTGCGCGGAGCCGAAGGACGGTTCTAAAGCACTGCTGAGGGAATGGTATGGACAATTGTTTTTCAGAGTTGAATGTGGCATCGGCGATTCTTGCGGAAGCGGGAATCGCCGATTGTGATGCAAAAGGATTTTCCCCGTTGACGCTTGCGTACATCGGGGACTGTGTGTATGAGCTGGTTGTGCGGACCATCGTGGTGGGGACGGCGGAACGGACTGTCAACACGATGCACAAGCACACCTGCCGGTACGTCAATGCCGCGGCGCAGAGAGAGATCCTCGAGAGCATGGCGGAGCAGCTCACTGAGCAGGAACAGTCGGTTGTACGGCGCGGGCGCAACGCAAAATCGCACTCCGTTGCGAAAAATGCCTCCGTTTCCGACTACCGTTACGCGACCGGCTTTGAGGCGCTGTGCGGCTACTGGTACCTGACCGGGCAGAACGGGAGGATGCTCTCGCTGATCACGGAGGCGATGAAGGCATTTGACGAGACGCGGAAGCGCTAAAGAACGGAGGAAATCATGCGGTACGAAGAGTTTACCATCGAGGGACGCAACGCGGTGCTGGAGGCATTTCGCGCGGGCAAGACCATCGATAAGATCTATATCCAGAACGGCTGTAAGGACGGCCCGATCCAGTCGATCCTCCGCGAGGCGAAGAAGGGTGACACGATCATCAATTTCGTGGAGAAGGAACGCCTTGACCAGATGAGCCAGAGCGGTAAGCACCAGGGCGTGATCGCGCAGGCTGCGGCCTACGAGTACGCGGAGGTGGAGGACATCCTCGCGGCGGCGGAAGCGAAGGGCGAAGCGCCGTTTCTGCTGATCCTGGACGGCATCGAGGATCCGCACAATCTCGGCGCGATCATCCGTACTGCCAACCAGGCGGGCGCCCACGGGATCATCATCCCGAAGCGGCGCGCGGTCGGACTCACGGCTGTGGTTGCGCGCACGAGCGCCGGGGCGATCAACTACACGCCCGTTGCGAAGGTGACCAACCTCGTGCGGACGGTGGAGGACCTCAAGAAGAGGGGCATCTGGTTTGTGTGCGCGGACATGGACGGCGATGTAATGTACAATGTGGATATGACCGGTCCCATCGGACTTGTCATCGGCAACGAGGGAAGCGGTGTCAGCCGTCTGGTGAAGGAAGCATGCGATTATACGGCGCAGGTACCGATGAAGGGCGACGTGGACTCGCTCAACGCGTCGGTGGCGGCGGGAGTGCTCGCATACGAGATCGTGCGTCAGCGAATGATGAAGAAGGCGTGATCCGGTTTGATCTCCGGGGAAAGAATACCATGGAACTGAGACAGATCGCGACAATATACAACGATTACACGGACAAATTCGGGATCCCGCGGCAGAGCGGGCTGGCGGATACGGAGAGCCGCATTGTGTTCGAAAAGACGTACCGCAACGCGGATGCGCTGCGGGGGATGGAAGGATTTTCCCATCTGTGGCTGATCTGGGGCTTCTCAGAGGTGCCGCAGGAGGATGCGTTCCGCCCGACGGTGCGGCCGCCGCGGCTCGGAGGAAACACGCGCGTCGGCGTTTGGGCGACAAGGTCGCCGTACCGGCCGAACCCTCTGGGGCTTTCCTGCGTGAAGATCATTCGCGTGGAAACTGCGACACCGGACGGGCCGGTCATTACGGTGGGCGGCGCGGATCTGATGAACGGGACACCGATCTATGACATAAAGCCGTACATTCCCTACGCAGATTGCGTGAGCGGCGCGTCAGGCGGCTTCGCGGATGAGTTTGCGGGATACCGGCTGGAGATAGTATGGGCGCCGGGAGTGCGCGAGAAGGCGCTTGCGGAAGGCCGGAGCGAGGAATGGCTCGACGGGCTCGCAGGGGTTCTCTCGACGGATCCGAGACCGGCATACCAGGCGAATCCGACAAAGGTGTACGGAATGCGCTACGCGGACGTAGAGGTGTCATTTTCCGCGGAGGAGACAAGGTTGATCATCCGGGATGTCAGGGGGACATGACCGGAATTGTGAGGGGTTGTTATTGGGGGACACAATGGAAGAAACACCGAAGGAAAGACGCCGTGATATCGATGAAAGGCATTATCTGATCTTCAATGGGCTCATGCTGATCGTATTTGTGTATTCCATGATCCTCATTATGCTTGCGGATCGTTGGCCGATCGATCAGGAAGCGGCCGTAACCGTGCAGATTAAGACGGCGGAACCATGCTATGTCGCGATTCTCTCCACCGATACGGATCGCTACGGGGTCTTTGTCAGAAAGTCTTTGTTTGGCGAAAAATCCGTTGATTCGATCGACGAAACCGAGGAGTATTATTGGGCGGCCGTACAGGACGCCGGGATTTCGCGCGGGCTCACCGAGGAGGAAGCACAGCTCCTTGTGAAATCAAAGCAACAGGAGCTTGCGACGGATGACGGCAAATATTCTTACGAGATGTATCGAGAGCTGGTACAATACTATCTCAATCGGCAGGATCTCAGATTCCTGCTTGATCCGGAACCCGATCCGCGCGCATATGCACCGTATGAGGTCTGGACCGGGATTGCAGCGTATGAAGATCCCGACGGGTACCGTTTCGTTCATCAGAACGCATGGGTGACAACGCGCGGTGATGTGACTGCCCGGTGGTATGCGCTTCTTCTGCCCGGACAGTTCAAGGTACTTCTGTACTGGCTGGAGAGCGGTCGGTATGCGGTGTCCGGAGTGCTCGAGCGCAAGCAGAGCTTCAGTGAGTTCCGCGTTACCGTAGAGACACTGCCCGGGGAGACTGTGGAGCAGCTTCAGGTCGAGGATGTGAGCAGGAGCGAGGCGGTGCCGTTGTGGGCTTTCCCGGCAGCATTTGTTGTGATGGTCGGGCTGGAACTCCTGATCGCACTGGCATGCGGCGCAAAATGGCCGTGGCAGGTGAAGATCATTGCCGCAGTCAGCGCGGCGATGCATGTGCTTCTGTTCCTGGTTGCGGTTCTGACGCGCCAGGTGTGTCTCTATGAGGGAACCCTGCGTATGCATTACACTTTCTTCGTACTGGCGAAGATCGTGGTTATCCCGGTTCTTGAAATGCCGCTTTATGTATGGCTTCTCCGGGCGAAGGACAAACATGCCCCTAAGTACAAAATCTGTGATTTTACTCTTTTTGTAAACTGGCTGCCCGTAACTCTGACCCTGTTGCTCGCGGCGTGGCTGCAGCTGATCTGACCGTGATCTGATCTTCGTTGCAGGCACAGACAACAAGTTTCGGGAGACATCTTTGAGATTTGTCGAAAAACGGAAAATAGTGCTTGCAAATCGGGTTTGGTTGTGTTATATTAGCCGTTGTGTGATGCTGCCTTGGCTCAGCTGGTAGAGCGTCGCCTTGGTAAGGCGGAGGTCGGCGGTTCAAATCCGCTAG
>CADBLW010000177.1 GCA_902795625.1 uncultured Lachnospiraceae bacterium
GGTGACATACAACAACACGGAGCTTCCGTGGGATGACACCATGAAAGCGGACTTCCGCTCCGCCTACATCGCGTTCAGCAAGGAATTCCTCGCAAAGGGCGGCAACAAGCTCTCGCTCACGACGTCGGACGCGTTCCTCGTGTACCTGAGCATCTTCGGTTACGAGGAAGCGAAGGAGGCGCTCGCCTCGGAGTTCCGCGACAACATCGCGAAGATCTGGAACGAGTTTGAGCTCTACAGCCACCACCGCACGATCTCGATCTCCTTAAACCCGATCACCGAGCCGAAGAAGCACACCTTCTCAATGCTCATGTCCCCGAAGACCTACGCAGCCGCGTGGGTGTACGAGAAGCCGAAGGAGATCAGCGCCTGGACCTACGCCCACGAGCTCGGCCGGGAATATGTCGACGAGATCTTCGGCAAGAGGATCAACACCGAGGCCGTGTTCGGCGTTACAACGGACAATGCGGCGGAAACGATGGAGCAGCTGATCGCCGACGGGTACAACGTGCTCTTCACGACATCGCCGCAGTATTTTCCGGCGTGCGCTAAGGTTGCCGTCGAGCACCCCGATGTGAAGGTTCTGAACTGTTCGCTGAACCTCTCCTCACGCCACGTGCGCTCCTACTACCTGCGCATGTACGAGGCCAAATTTATGATCGGCGCCCTGGCAGGCGCCCTTGCTCAGGACAACCGCATCGGCTACGTGGCCGACTATCCCATATACGGTGTGACTGCAAGCATCAACGCATTTGCCCTCGGCGCGCGGATGGTCAATCCCAACGCCGAGGTGTACCTGGAATGGTCCACCGTCAAGGGAAACGAGCCGAAGGACCGCTTCCGCGAGAAGGGTATTTCCCTCGTTTCAAGCCGCGACCTGAACGCCCCGGCAAGCATGTCCCGTGAGTTCGGTCTCTTCCTCGGTGACGGGGTCGGCGTGCTTAAGAACTACGCTCTCCCGGTGTGGCACTGGGGGAAAATGTATGAGGACATCCTGCAGACGATCCTCAACGGCAACTGGAAGGACGAGGAGGAGATCGCCGACAACCGTGCGCTCAACTACTGGTGGGGCATGTCCGCGGGAGCCATCGATGTCATCTATTCCGACCGCATTCCCACGGGTACGAAACTTCTGCTGAAGATCCTCCGGAACTCCCTCACGACCGGCGGTTTCAATCCTTTCTCCGGGTTGTTGAAGTTCCGGGACGGAACGCAGCTGGAGGCGGGTGACGGCCTCTCGCCGGAGGAGATCCTCAAGATGGACAAGCTTCTCTACAATGTCCACGGTTTCCTGCCCGCGATCGACGATATCCGCGACGAATACCGCGCCTTCATCGAGGCACAGGGCATCTTCCGGCCGGAGGCCGACACGCACTTGAGCGACTCAAGCCCCGTGCCCGCGCCTGCCGCAATGCCGGACGGTCCGCAGCGTGACACGGAGGACGTGCCCGACTTTCTCGAAGGAAATGAGCCCGAAAAAATAGATTAACGGAAAGCGCTGAACGGATCAGCATTTTCCGAACCAGGAAGGACCCCTCCCCCCATGAAAATCCTCTTCGTCTCCGACAAAGAATCAAAAGCCCTCTGGGACTTCTACGAGCCCGGCAAGCTGGATCCGTACGACCTCATCATCTCGTGCGGTGACCTCGCGCCGCAGTATCTCTCGTTCCTGGCAACGTTTACCAAGGTGCCCGTGCTCTACGTGCACGGCAACCACGACGACTGCTATGAGCAGACACCGCCGGACGGATGCACCTGCATTGACGGCAAGCTGTATCACTACCGGGGTCTGCGCATCGTGGGCCTCGGCGGCTCCATGCGCTATCGTCCCGGAACCAACCAGTACACGGATTCAGAGATGAACCACCGCGCGAGGATGCTCCGCTACCGCATCTGGCGCAACCACGGCTTTGATCTTTTGGTAACGCACTCCCCCGCCAAGGGACTCGGTGACTGTGAGGATCTCACGCACACGGGGTTCGAGGCCTTTGTGAAAATGCTGGATCGCTACCACCCGGCGTACCACGTGCACGGCCACGTCCACGCAAACTACTCCTACAAAAAGAAGGGGCCGATCCAATACGGCCCCACCACAATACTCAATGTATACGAATCCTACGTTCTGGAAATCCCCGATCCGCCCGCGCCGGCGAAGAAACACCGCCGCAGGCTGAGACGGTCAAAAGCATCATTGAAAGAATAGCTTCCACAGATCATCACTCGTCAAATGGTTCGGATCGTATGAACTGCTCAACAAACGGCTCATAAGATCATTGTAAAACTCCACTTTGGCGCCGTGTTCCGGGATATCGTACGTGGAAAGGATCAACCGCATATCATCAACGCTGACGGCATTTTTCATCCGCTCCGCAACAGCGTCCTGATTAACTGCGTACAGATTGTACCCCTCCATAACGGTACAGCGTAATTCCTTCTCTTCCTTCCCTCGCTCCGAGTATTTCCTCTTGACATTGACATAGATCAGGAGACCTTTGTTTGCATCCAGATCAAAATACTGCGGATACGTCTTCCTCAGTTCGGCAAGACGTATCCTGTTACGGATAAATCTTGCTCCAAACGCGATCAATACAAAGGCTGCAACGACACCGAGGATGATGCCTCCCCGGACCAGCCACGAACTCTTCGATTCTGTATGGTCTCTTTTGTAACCGATCTCATGTTCTTGCATAAATGACACCTCCGTGTATGTTTCATTGAAAGCCAAAAGGCTCTGTTCTCTCTCATCCCGCATTCGTTATCATCGACAACAATATTGCCCCGATCAACGCAGAAAAACAGATCATAGCGGTA
>CADBLW010000178.1 GCA_902795625.1 uncultured Lachnospiraceae bacterium
GCGCTCATGCTCATCGTCGAAAAGGTAATAAATCCGGAACGCTGCGTTCGTGTTCGCGGAGTATTTGATGTGCCCGTTCAGAAGCCTCTTTTCACTCTCTCCCGCAAGCCGGATAAACGCAGCCGGCGGGGCATCATTTTTGTCAAACCCCGTGCGGGACACCTCGCAGTATGAAAACGCTGTCTTGATCTCCGTAAGAACGTCACCGTCCAGCTCGCCGCAGCGGTTATCCGCGACGGCATTCAACAGGACGATCGCGTCGCAGAACTTGCTCACGGGAAGATCGGAGGTTGCAAACTTCCGATACGCCTTCTCCGCATCGGTGTGAAGCTCGATCCTCTTCGAAAAATTCTCCCGGATCCACGGGAGCACGTCCTCCTTTTTGGCCGGTCTCGCGGAATACTGCTCCAGATACTGCTCCGTCTCTTCGCGGAGCTTTTCCTTCCGCAGCCTGCTTTCCTCCCTGGCCGCGGCCTCCTCGTCGACCTCGGGCTCCGCCTCGTACTCCCGCAGCTTTGCCTTCAGACGGTTGTTCTCAGCCTTTCTCTCGTCAATCTGCGCGATATAATCACTGTTCTTGCGTTTCAGGTTCTCGATCCTGGCCTTCATCTCCTCGATGGTTTTCTGAAGCGACTCGGCCTGCGCCCGGAATTCGTCCTCCTTCCCGGGATCGGAAGACTTCTGCTGAAGGATGGCGATCCGCTCGTTCAACTGCGCGAAAAGCTCCGTATCCGCGGCGTCCTCAACTGCGGTTATGTATTTTGCCCACAGCCTCTTGTAAAACAGGTTTTCCCCGTAGGTGATACCGGGTTTCTTCGCAACCCCGTCCCTGCACACCGGGTACCGCTTCAGGTACCGTTTGAGTTCGTCACGGTCGTCAAAGATCTGCGCATCCTCCTCGCATCCGCGGGGCAAAATGCAGATGTACCGTCCGGCCTTCACAGCGTCACTCAGCTCGCTCCGGTCCATGATCTTCCCGAAGAGCTTGGCGTAATTTTTCGCTTCCTGCTCCATCACAACGTAGGCGATGCCTCCGAGCTTGTCGGCATACACCTCCGTGTCCTCCTCGCCGGCCGGCAGAAACGCCATGGGCATCTGCCGCTCCTCCGAGTTGATCAGCCCGTTGTACATGTCCCTGCAGTCCGTCTCAGACTTCGTGTTCAGGGCGATGACCGTGCCGTTCGCGGGGTACCGCGACTCCGCCATGGTTCCCTCATACATCATGATATCAGGATCCTTGTAGATCTCGCTGAGAAACGCCGTGCGGAACAGAAGGGCCTCGCTCGTGATATTCTGCGGCTCGCGGCAGGTCATGCGAATGGCAAGCCGGACCGTGCCGCCCGCGCACTGAAGGCTTATGTCGGTGATGAAGATCCGGCCCGGATACTCCTGCGTCTCCCGTCCGTTGTCCGGCTCCGTCAGCCGCAGCGCCCAGTTCAGGTCGGGTCTGGTGTAACAGAAAATGTTCAGGTCATACTCTTTTTCGCCGCGCTGCTCAAATCCCCGGCTGTTTTTCAGCCGGAGCAGAAAATCCTTGTAGTCCTCAACCCCGGAGTACTCCGCCTCGATCATGGATTTCATGTACGAATCCTCCGAGACCCGCTCCTTCAGCCATTTTACGACATAGAGAACCGCCTTGGCGAAGACTTCCTCGCCGGTCGTGCCGCCTGCAGCCGCGGACGGACTGACCTCCAGCCGGTAGTACCCCTGGAACGTGTAGTATTCGCGATAACGCAGGATCGGTGTCGCGCTCATAATGTTGCCTCCCACAGCTCGTAGGCCTTCTCCCAGGTATCCACTGCGAAGGGCCGACGCTCATCGCCGATGCTCTGTGCGTACTGCTCCGTGAAGGGAAGGAAAAATGCAAGGTGCTCCCTCGCGTGGATCAGCTCCTTCAGGATGACCTTGGTCCATATGTGAGCCTCGCGGTACAGCTCCGATCTCACGAGCGTATCCGCGTACGCCTCGACGTCAAATGCCACTCTTCGCTCGTCAACGGAAACCTCGCCGTTCTCCGAAATCTCAAGCATAGTGTACGGAACGGTGCCCTTTACGCAGTCGAGCGGAAGCCCGCATGCCCCTGGATTCATGGTAATGATACGTCTGTCTCTTGACTGATAATACCACTGGACATGGGAATGACCGAAGATGTAAACCCCTGCCGGCATCTCCGCAAGCCTCGCCTGAAACGCCTCGTCGCCGTCGACCATCTCAAAGATATCCCGCGCCAGCTGTTCCTTCGTGACGGTCCTCCCCGCGTACTTAGTCGCGATCTTAGAAGATCGAAAATAGTCGCATGTATTCTTCCCGAGGAACACCGATTTGTCATGCGCGATGTGGATCGGAACGCCGTTGCATTCGATGTCGATCCTGTGGGGAAGCGCCATCAGATAGTCAAAATTGTCCTGGGAAAGGATCCTGCAGTTGTAGTAGGTGATCTGCATCTGCCCGTCGGTCCACTTGCTCCGGTCGGTACCGATCAGCCGTTCCAGATGGCCCTCCTCGTTTCCCCGGATGATGTACGCTCCCGGGATCGAGCGGATCATCGCAAGACACTCATTCGGATACGGACCGCTCAGGCAGTAATCGCCGCCGAAGATATAAGCGTCAGCCCCCTGCTTTTCCGCATCCGCGAGAACCACCTTAAGCGCCGGGAGATTTCCGTGGATATCGGATATAACTGCATACTTCATTGATCATTTTCCTCATCCTTATTCACTTCGGGCGCGGCCACAACAGACTCGCGCTGCCAGTCGGTCAGATCCGAGCCGAGCTTCTCATACAGAGCCGCCACGGAACCCTTAGGTCCCAGCGTCTTCAGCTCAGCGTCCGTCACACCGATCAGTTCGCGGAATTCAACCCTGCCGTTCGGCGTCTCGAGGGTGTTCACAGTGGGATCCGGAACCACGATAAAGCCCGTGAGCTTTGATTTCCGGTTCGCGTCCATGCCCTCCATCTGCCCCGTGTAAATGTACTCGTAGGGGAAGAAGCACTCGCTCTTGGTGAACGTGATCCTCGCGATCGTCTGCAGGATCCCGCACATGTTCCTGAACTCCGCCTCCTCGTCCTCGAGGCCGGCCTTCTTCAGCTTGAGCGTCATCTCATAGCCGTAGCCGCTGAACTCGGTGTTCCTCGATTCCTTGCCGTAGAGCTCCGTCAGACCGTAGGTCACAAAATGGTAGAAGTCCCCGCCGTCGTAAATGCTGATGCCGTCCAGCGGATCGTTGCCGCCGAAGATCCATTTTACAAGCGTGCCGTAGTGTTTCGGCTCCGTCTGCCCCGGATAGACGCGCAGGAATTCCTGATCAATGGCATCCCAGCCGGCCGCTCCGGGATCCTTCTCCTCGGTTACCGGAGGAAGCTCCACCGTCTCCTTCGGCTGCTCATCGGTTTTCTGCTTTTTCTTCTTTTTGAACTTGTCCAACAGACCCATTGTTTTTCCCTCCTGATGATGTTTTTGATCCATCCATTTTCCGAATGACCTCTTATTATCGCCCGACAGCGCTTTCTTCGTGGAATCGTACCTGCTCTGCCTTTCAATCCTACCGTTTCCGGTATTTACGTCTCACTTTTTTCGATCAGCTGGCACATCGCCTTTTTGAAAAGGTACGGCCCGTACTCGAAGCGCTTCGGATCTACCTTTGTCGCTAACTCAGCGCTGGTCAGGAAGTCGTTTGTAACACTCACCATATACTGTTTA
>CADBLW010000179.1 GCA_902795625.1 uncultured Lachnospiraceae bacterium
CCTTCCGGAGGACCGGTACGCGGAGCTGGTTACAGGTCTTTCGGAAAATTCCGCTGCCTGGGAGGAGATGCTCGGGCTCATTGAGCGGGAAAATCCCGGAATTCAGATGGATTTTGTGATCAACCCGAAGCACGATGTGCTCCGCGGCATCCTGCAGCGCAGGGGAGCCGCGTTTGAGAAGGAGCAGAAGAAATTTCGGCTGGTCCGCGAGATCGAAGCGGCGGACAATCACGCAGTCGGTGAGCTGCAGCCGGAGTACGAGGACCAATACCGCGAGGTGCACGCGAAGGACACGTATTGGACCGCGGAGCGGATCCTGGAGGCGCGGGACATTTTCCGCGTGTATACCGCGATCGAGCAGGGAAGGCTGGTCGGCTACATGGACATCACGACCGGTCACCCGGAAAATGAGCCCTACGATCTGTGGACAGCCCCCGGCTTCGAGCATTACAGGAAAGCACTGCTGGCAGCGGCGATCCGGCGGAACCGGCCGAGCGGAATGATGGTTGTGATCGATACGGACAACGCAGCGGAGATCGCGCTGTACGAAGAGACCGGGTTTGAGGCGATCGCGCGCTCGGAGAGCGTGTATGCGACATACCAGGCGGGGGAATGACGGAGGAGTTCTCGAAGTACAAGATGGTGGAGGACCGCGAGGCCGTGAAACGCTGCCTCGACCGGACGGAGCATTTTCTGACCGCGGACATTGATTTTGCGAGCTATATGGGTTGAGACTTGGGAGAAACAGGGAAACTATGGTCAACGTTGATGTTTTTATAAGCTATTCGTCGAAAAATAAGAGCGTGGCTGACGCCGTTGTCTCCGATTTCGAGCAGAACGGGATCCGGTGCTGGTACGCGCCGAGAGATATCCTTCCGGGGAAGGAATGGGTCACGGCCATCAAGGAGGGCATCCAATCCGCGAAGGTTTTTGTCCTGCTGTTCACGGAGGAATCCAACACCTCGCGCCAGGTTATGAACGAGGTGGCGCTGGCGTTCAACGCGGAGAAGACCATCGTCCCCTTCAAGCTGACGAAGGAGGAGATGAGCGACGAGCTGGAGTACTACCTCACCCGCGTCCACTGGCTGGATGCGGTGTCCGAGCCGCTGAACGCGCACATCGTGGAGCTTCGGAAGTTTGTCGAGATCATCTTAAACGGGACGGATCCGAACGCGGCGAACAATCGGAAAATAAAGAGGGGTGCTGCTGTGGAAACCGGAGGAAGCAGCAACGGAAACAGCGACACCGATGATACGCGTTCCAATGGCGGCCGCAGGCGCATTTTCCTCTTCGCAAGCCTCGCGGCTGTGCTGGCGATCGCGGCGGTTGTTCTGCTGATCCTGAAGCCCTTCGGGTCGGAGAAGAAACCGGGAAGCGGCGGGGAGAGCGGGCAGGAACAGGAGAAGAACGATGAATCGGCCGAGATCAGGAAACTCGGTGACGCCTGCTATGACAAGGGTGAGTACGCGGAAGCGCTCACGCACTATCTGAAGCTGACGGAGGGTGACAGCAAGGACACTTCCGTGTGCTACAGGGTCGCACAGATCTATCTCACCGGCAAGGTCACAGACGAGGCGGGCGAGGAGAAGGGGCTGCAGTACCTGGAGCTGGCGTACGACGGCGGCAGCGGGGAGAGGCTGACGGCCGAGGAGTATTACCGGCTTTCGTATAAGTATGACGCGGATCCGGCAGGCGCAGATCCGGTCAAGGTTTGTGAATTTGCCCGGAAGGGTGCCGAGGCGGGCTCGATCCCGTGCATGGTCACGCTCGGTGAGGCGTACTGGTACGGACGCGGGGTGGAGCAGGATTATGAGCAGGTGCTGGCATGGTTCGGCAAAGCCATCGACAGCGGCGCAGAGGGCCGGACTAAGAACTATTGCATCTCCGTCATCACATCCCTTGTGGACGAAGGGCATGTGACGCGCGAGGCGGCGGCGAAGTGGATCGAAGAGTGATCCGGCGGACCGGCAGCGAAAGCGGCCGGGAACCGACTGTGCCGTCGGGCATATAAATACAGCGGAAAATACAGGAACACGACTATGGACAAAAACAAGAAACAAGGGATCTTTTTTATCATCGGAGCGGGATTTTTCTTCGCTCTGATGACGTTTTTTGTCCGGAAATCGGGTGATCTGCCGACGATCCAGAAGGCGTTCTTCCGCAACGTGGTCGCGGTGTTCGTGGCGTTTGTGCTGCTGGTGCGGAGCAAGCACGGCTTCCGCATTCAGAAGGGGAGCATCCCGGGCCTTCTGGCGCGCAGCTTCTTCGGAACTTGCGGCATCCTGTGCAATTTCTTCGCGGCGGACCACCTGCACATCGCGGACGCGAGCATGCTCAACAAGCTCTCGCCGTTCTTTGCGATCGCGGTGTCGTACATCATCCTGAAGGAGCGCGCCAACGCGGTGGAGTGGCTGTCGGTGGTCGTTGCCCTGATTGGCGCGGCATTTGTCGTGAAACCCACCGGCGGCGTGACGACGCTGTACGGCCTTGTGGGTCTCGCGGGCGGTCTCGCGGCGGGCCTTGGGTATACGTTCATCCGGTATCTCGGAAAGCGCGGCGAGCGCGGGCCGGTGATCGTGCTTTGGTTCTCGCTGTTCTCATGCCTGGCGACGGCGCCGGCACTGATCTTCGACTACCATCCGATGAGCGGACAGCAGCTTGCGTTCCTGCTGCTGACGGGCCTTTCCGCGACGGGCGGGCAGCTGTGCATCACGAAGGCATACACGAAGGCAGCGGCGAGAGACATCTCGGTATTTGACTACTCGCAGATCCTGTTCGCGGCAATCCTGGGGTGGATTTTCCTCACGGAGCTGCCGGATATCTACAGCTGGATCGGCTACGTGATCATCATCGGAACCGCGATCGCCAAATGGCGCTACATGCTGTGGCGCGACCGCGCAGCGGAGGGTGATGAGCATGCCGCGGAAGTCGGTGACCATGACGCGGAAACTGACGGCCGAGCCGCGGAAGTTGACGGCCGAGCCGCGGAAGTTGACGAAAAAGCATAATTGATTTATGATACGAAATGCAGGCTGAAAAATACAGACTGTGATAGAAATACAGACTGAGAAAAGAGGAAAAGGAGGGAGATGTATCTGAGATACATCGGAAAGAGCGATGAAGAAAAGGTTGCTCAGTATTATTTTGAGTCTGGTGCTGGTCCTGTGCCTGACCGCATGTGGGGATGCGGACACCGAGGAACGGCCGACCAAAGCTACGGTTACCCCGGCAGCAGGGGATGAGGTTACGCCGACGGCGGAACCTACGGGAGAACCCACAGGAGAGGTGACGCCGGTACCGACCGACGAACCGACGCCTACTGACGAGCCGGCGCCTACCGATGAGCCGACGCCTACCGGCGAGCCGGCACCTACGGAAGAGCCGACCCCGACTCCGACGGAAGCACCGGCAGCTACGCCGACGGAAACGCCGACGCCTGAACCGGTCTATCCTGTGCCGGATGTTGTTGAGGGACCGCCGTATGTGATTGCGAGAGGCAGCGGTTGTGACCGGTATTCGGACAAGTACACCGGAGAAGGTCCTGCATTTGAGTCGGGACTTGATTACCTGTACATTACGGAGGGCGGTCTCGACAATCTCGCGGCAGCCATCCGCGCGGAAAATAATGAGACCCACAAGTATAACGACAAGGTACGCATGTCGGTAGGGGATATGTTCGAGGAGATCACGGAGCCCTTCAGCACGCAGTGGTGGATGACAAGTGATATCACGATGTATCGTAACGATTCGAAGGTATTTGCCTACAGCAGAACCACCGATATGTATCTCGGCGGATCACACAACGAATGGTCCCGCAAGGGGTATAACTTCAATACGGACTCCGGTGAGCTGCTGACGATCACGGATCTGATCACGGATGTGAAGGCGTTCACGGAGGACATTGTCACCCTGCTCAAGCCTCTGGATGATGAGAACGGATTTGCAGAAGGCTGGCAGGATAAGGTTCGCGAAGCGATCGCGAACGGTGAGTTCGGCTGGGTGGCGACGGATGACGGTCTGGAGGTTTGGTTTAATCCCGGGTATCTTGCCGCTTACGCAGCAGGCGAGATCTGTGTCGGCTATGACGTTGAGTTCTATCCGGATCGATTTGTCGCGGATATGGTCGGCGCGTACGGAGATTACGAGCAGAGCCCCCGGTATCCGGAGGGCGTGATCAGCACTCAGGACGGATGGGAATACTACCGTTCCGAGCAGTACGGGGAGATTGTCAGAGACCTGGCGAATGCCCTCGGAGTAATGTCGTGGGAAGATGTTGCCGCCTACCTTAAGGGCAGGGGAATAGCGTTCGAAGGATACGGAGACAAGGAAGCCGGCGAGATGGAGTCCAATGCCTATGCCGTTTTCTACGATGCCGAATCGGGAGATCGCTTCTATGTCGATTTCGGACTTGAGGATCCGGACAACATCAAGAGTACCCAGCGGGTAAGATCCATCGATATCCAATTTTCCGGCATCAAGGAGAACTTTATGTATTACCATCTGAATGGTGCCGGGCAGGTGGAGTACGTCATCGTCGACTGCTCGTTTGAGATGGACGGCGGTTCCCGTGACGGTGCGGCCGTGTATGACCGCGACGAGGCGCTCGATATCATGCTTGTCACGATGAAGGATTATTACAGCGATGTCAAGTAAGAGGACTCACTGATCACAGTGATGTCAGGTAAGGAGAAGGCTATGGAGAGAGAAGCAACCATCCGCGTGACGGGCAAGGGAATGCTCCGGCTGAAGCCGGATGTCACGCGTGTCACCATCACCCTGACGGGGTGCTACAAGGAGTACGCCGAATCGCTGAAGCGCTCCTCGGAGGATACGGAGAGCCTGAAGGACGTCATCGCAGGGCTCGGGTTTGAGCGCACGGATCTGAAGACGCTGATGTTCAACATCCAGACGCGCACGGAGAGCTATCAGACGAAGAATCACGAGTGGAAGGAGCGCATGCTCGGGTATGAGTTCCGCCACATGCTGAAGCTGGATTTTCCGTCGGACAATGACCGCCTTGGGAAAATCCTCTACGCCCTCGCCCATGCGAAGGTGCAGCCGGAGCTGCAGTTCAGCTACACGGTGAAGGATCCCGAGGCTTCGAAAAATGCCCTGCTCGCCGCGGCGATGGAGGATGCGAAGGCGAAGGCAGCGATCCTGGCAGGCGCGTCCGGCGTGAAGCTCGGCGATGTTCTGCGGATCGACTACTCGTTCGCGCAGATTGATTTTACGTGCCGCCCGATGAACGGCAACCTGATGATGGCGAAGGCGTACGGCGCGGTTGCCGAGTGCGACCAGTGCTATGACATGGATATCGAGCCGGACGACATCGAGGTGTCGGACACGGTGACGGTGGTGTGGAAGCTCATCGCGAAGTAAGAAACCGTGTGAGGTGATGCGGATAATCATCTCGAAGTAAGGGGTAGGCTGAAGAGGTAACGATGGATCTTAAGAGTTTGGCGCGGAAAATGTTCTGGAAGCGCGGCGCGATCGTCGGCTCGGCGGTTGTCTTTACGCTGGTGACGCTGTTCGCCGGGGTGATGCTGTACCTGCTGGATCTGCGGTACAACGTCGGAGAGCCCGCGGCGGCGGACACCGTTGTGTTGTACAACGTGGCGGAGAGCGGGGACGATTGGCAGAGCGAGTACCGTAGCATTCAGAAGCTGGAGACGGCACCGGGGCGGTCGGAATCGGCGGTCACGTTTGAGGACGTTCCGCAGCTGGCGGAGAAATTTTCCGCGAAGGAAGTGTATCTCACGGACGCCGCAAAGGTCGGAGAGATCATGAGCGCGGCGGAGAAGGACGGATCGGTGGAGGTGTATTCGATCCCCGAGGCTTTTCTGGCCGGAAACCGTGCCGGTGACGACTGGAAGGATACGCTGAATTACGCGGTGAAATCGGGCACCCTGCCGAAGGACGGAGCGCGGGAGGCCGTGCTCTCGGAGAAGGCGGCGGTCGCCTACGGGATTGACCCGGACAACTGGGAAGGCGCGACGATCACCGTGGACGGAACCGAGTACAAGGTTGTCGGCATCAGCCGGCCGGTGAAGCTTCTGTGGCTCACTCTCGGGTCCGAGCGGAAGGCGTTCCTCTCCTACGAGGAGGGAAGCAGCCGCGGCGTGTACCGCTACTCGGCGGACACGTATCAGGAGTTCTGCGAGCGCCAGAAGGCGTACTACAAGGGAACGGAAACGCCGGACCGCGAGGTCGACACCGCGGTGTTCACGGGAACGGGCGAAGCACAGGAGTTCACGGACTATATCATGCAGCAGTACCCGGGGACGACGGTGTGCTCGGAAAGCTTTTACGAGGTCGCGCAGCGAAGCGCCTCGAGGGAGCAGACGATGTACTCGGTGATCATGCTGTTTCTTCCCGCCGCGATCACGGAGGCGTTCATCAGCGCAATCCTGACATCAAGCGACAAGAAGTGCATCCGGCTTGTGCCGAGCCATGACGCGGAGGAGCGCGAGTCGTTCCGTCTGACGTTCCGCGGCCAATACCGCTGGTTCTGGCTTCTGTGCGCAGTGATCGGGGCAGCGATCGTGTTCCTCTATTACAAACTCGGTTTAAGGCTCCGGGGAACCGTCATCTTCGGTTTCTACGTGCTGGCCGCGACCGGGATCGGGGCGTTCATCTGCCTGACGGACGGCCGATACGGAAAGGTTTCGAAAGAATAAGAAGAAAGCGCCGATGATATGGGTGAATTCATATCGATCGGCGCTGTTTTATTGCCTTGCGTGTGGGTCGGCGGGGTTTGCGGCATCGCACATGCAGTCTCCCGCAGGGCTTATTCGTGCTTCATCAGCGAGAGCAG
>CADBLW010000180.1 GCA_902795625.1 uncultured Lachnospiraceae bacterium
CTTCAAAACGAGGTCGAACTCCTGACCGGAGTGCGTCGTCGTGTGGATCGGCTTCTACTGCTGCTCTGCCGAATACTCATGGCGAACCCAGTAGGGCTCGGCGAGTTTGTTCTTAAACATCGGCGCGAGGTTCTTGATCAGGATGCCCTGCTCCTCCGCCGTCACCTGACCCTTGCCGCTTCTCGTCACCGTGTATGACGAAAGCTTTGTCGAATGACCTTCGGTGATTGCCGAAAGCTCTACGCCGAATGCACGCGTGCACTTGTGAATAAAGGTAAACGGAAGGTCTTCCCGGCCTTCCTCGTACGAGCGGTACTGATCCTCGCTCACTTCCGTAAGGACCGCTGCCTCGGCAACGCTCATTCCGGAGATCTCGCGCAGTTCGCGGATACGGGCCGCAACTTCCATCAACTTGCTGTCAACTGACTCATTCATTGGATTGTCCTCCTGGCTCTCTTGCCTGTGTTGTTTTGTCCTGCCTGTTTTGATGGACGCAACCTCCAGGCGGCCTCAGAAACTAAGAAAGCTCGCCTCAAAGTTGCCTTTGAGACGAGCCATTATAACCCGCGGTACCACTCAAATTCGTTGTTTCCAACGCACTTACGGACTCCATCAAGTCCTTTGCTCTCACGCGGCATCACGGAAGCTCTTACTGCCTGCTGAACACCGCAGGTTTCAGGACTTCAGCTCGGAAGGGATTCGTCACTTGATGTTCTGCTGCCGGTTCGCACCATCCACCGGCTCTCTGAAAGCCTCGACATCGGACTGTCTTCGTCATCGCTTTTACACTTTATTCAGTTGAATTGTCCGCATTGTAGCGCTTTTTTTTCGCATTGTCAACAACTTTTTTTACAGTTTCACGACATATCACTCAAACAGATCCACCACATCACAGCCGAGGACGAGCGAAAGGCTCACCAGCGTCTGCGCTTCCGCCCTGCGGATATCCTGCTGCCTCTGCTCATAGAGCTGGACCATTCGCAGTGATGTTCCTGACCTCTCCGCCAGTTCCCGCTGCGTCAGCCCGCTGTTCTTCCTCATCTGCTGAAGGCGGCTTGGCTCTTCGCGACGATTCTCTTCGATCATCCGGTCCGCAACAGAGACAAACTTCGTAACATCCGCCTCGTGAAGCGTCGGATAAAGACTTCTCACTTTGGAAAATGACACCCCTCTCTTTCGCATATACGAAAAGCCATGCCCGGAGAACCATTGATAATACGCGAGGATCCACCCTGACCAGTATTCCGGGCTTCTCTCATAGGCAACAGAAGGCATTGTCTCCGGCCGTTCACCTTCTGTCACATGGAGAACTTCCATTGCAAGCTCCGGCCCCGAAAGACCCGCCACATACTTGGGATTACCTGCGCCGAATTTCTCCGCGACCCCGGACACCAGAAACTGCGAATAAAACTCTTCTGCGTCACAGCCGAGATTGCAAAGCGCGTAGTCAAACATATCGCCGAGGTTGTTCATAGCGTCATTCAGATAGGTTTCTTCGTAGGCGTGCATCATGGTTGTCCCACTCCTCTCGTAAAATATCAACCAGATATGTCTCATCTGCCGCCCATACATTCCCGCGTTCCTCGCGATTCGCATAGCGGGCTTTCGCATCTCGGCTGTGTTTCTTCGGGTAATAAATATCCTTCTCCGCCACGATCGCTTCGCGGAATGAGATCCTCTCGAACGCCTTTCGAGTCCTCAGAACGACCTGCTCGCCGAGCTTTCCGAGCATCATTGCCTTTTCTAACTGCCGCAGCGACAGAGTATTATTCAGGAAAGCATTAGCAAATGAAAAATAAGAGTCGTCCGCGCGGTAACCGATCATCACATCGAAGGAACGATACTTCGGAAGAAACCTTTGCAAAAGGAAATCGCGACCTTCTTCGGCAATCCCCGCCGATATCCGGAACACACGGTTTCCCAAAAGGACCGCAAGCCAGTTCAGGATACCATACTCTCCGTTCTGAA
Organism: uncultured Lachnospiraceae bacterium; assembly: GCA_902795625.1. GTDB lineage: Bacteria > Bacillota > Clostridia > Lachnospirales > Lachnospiraceae > ISDg. Next base: position 1,969 of record CADBLW010000180.1, read on the forward strand.
GATCAAGTATCGACAACCCTTCCGCGTCAAAGTCGTAGGCATTCGCGTAACCGCTGTTTGTTTCGGTACACGCCCACTCTTTTGCAAGTTCCGGATTTTCCGTGCAATAAAATCCGAGCCCATAGTCATTATGCGGGTTTCCCTGCCCGTAAGCGGGTGTGCGAATGATATTCTGTGATCCGTGATAAAGGATACATTTCCTCTCCATACCGTCTCCTCCTCGCTTCTTCTATCGAAATTATATCGTTATAACGATACTTCTGTCAAGCGTTAATCCGATTTAAATATCGTTATAACGATACTTTATCGTGTTTGGTAAATTTCCCGTCAGTGATAAAGCCCGCCCCCTTGACAATCCCCGCAGCTTCCCCGAAAATATTCTTGTCATTTTTCGAAAAATGTGAGTGATTTCCGCGACCGCGCAGGTGTAGTGTTGTGAAGGACCACTCAGGAAGGGAGGACGCCGATGGACGATCAGACTTTGCTCAATCTGCTACAGACCGATGCCGAGAACGGCATGCGGCAGGTGATCCGCATCTACGGCCCTGCCGTGCACAAAATCTGTGTCTCGATCCTCGCAGGGCGCCCTCGCGAGGAGCTGGAGGAAGCAGAGGCCGATGTCTTTGTGAGAATATGGAAGTATCGGGAGAGGATCCGGCTTAGCGAGACTTACCCGCTGAAAAGCTATCTCTTCGCAATCGCACGAAACGTCTCAAAAGACAGGCTCCACCGCACACGGCCGGACACGCTCTCCTTAGACGCGGCGCTCGAGGACGGCATTGAGCCGGAAGCGCCGGACAACACGGAGGAGGCGGCAGCCGAAAGCTGGCTGAAGGACGCCGCCGCGGAAGCCGTGGCCAAGCTTGACGAACCTGCGCGCAGTATTTTCCGCGAACGCTACTACGGCGGATACAGCGTGAAGGAGATCGCGTCGCACCTGGGGCTCCCCGAAAAGAAAGTGGAAAATATTCTTCACCGCGACCGCGCAAAGCTGCACGCGCTTCTCGCGGAGAAAGGAGTAACCTCATATGAAGAATTCGGAAAATGACAACCTCACATTCATAGACAATACCGAAGTCATATTGGACAATCCTCCGACGGCGGAGGAGGCCGACCGGATCCTGGCCGAGGCCGAAGCAGAGATCGCGGCTGCGGAGACCGATGCCCCGGAGTACAGTGAATTCGATGAGACGGCCGTGACGGAACTGGCGCTTAAGATGATGCGTGCCGCTGAGACGGACACAGCTGCTGTCGCCGGATCCGCAACGGAAAACACCGGCAAAACTGTCGCGATCCTCAGGCCCACCGTCCGCAGACGCCGGAAGGTTCTGCGCGTAGCGCTTGTCGCAGCCTGCATCGCCGCGCTTCTGTTCGGCACGTTCGTCGCCGCCGCAAATGTCATCTACGATGTCCGTTTCACACAATTGATCGGCGTTGAGGGAACCATGACCGAGTTGAAGAGCGGATATTTTCAGATCGGACTTTCCAAAACGATTGACGACCTGACCGTGACCGTGGTTGATGCCATCGGCGACGTCCGTGTCCAGTGGGTTGAAATCCGTACGAACCGCAAGCTTGCGGACGGCACACCGGACGGCTGGCTGGAGCAAACCTTCACGGATGACGGACTCTACGCAGGCACTCCGGCTTTGCCGGACGAAGATGGTGCCACCGGCTACCACGTCAAATACTACGACGGTTCCCTGCTCTCGACGGTATTTTCCGACATCGACTGTACGGAACGCTATCAGAAGCACCTGGTGAACGCGGCAACACTCGACATGAGCGGAAGCCTGATCCCCTTCTGCCGCGACGGGTATCTCTGGTACATGATGCAGACCAGCTGCGAGGAGGATATCAACCGCAGTTTTACGCATCTGGAGATCAACTTTAACACCTCCGCTCAGGATGATGTAATGTTTGAATTCAACTGGTGCAACAATTATAAATCCGACAAGGAAACGTTCCGCGTGAACAAATCCGTCGGGCAGTCGAAGGTCAAAAAGGTTGTTCTGTCCGGTGCAAGCATGTTCGTGTACACAAACGGCGGATACAACGAGATCTGCCTGAACTCCGTCACGCTGAAGGACGGCACGGTCCTGTACACCAATCAAGGGGAAAATGATGTTGCCCCGGGCAAAACCGACGCCTATGTTTCCGTAGATGACGGTAGGCGGTCCTGCGCCGGCAGTTCCAACGATGAAGGCATCTTCACCTCCTCCTATGCGGAGTATTCTCTTCTTCCGGGCGTCACGTTCCGGACACCGCAGTCCCAGACCTCGCTTATCCCCATGGATGACATCGTCTCCATCACGATCAACGGTGTGGAGATCAACCTGAGATAATAACGGCACTTCTCAAGACACGATTACATCTTATAATACGGAAAATAACCCGAGCAGGCGTCACTGAGCAACGCCCTCGGGTTATTTCATTTTTCTCTTAATTTTATTGCACTACAGCTGTAGAACAATCTCCGGATTTCTCGAGAGGATCATGTCCTTCTCCTCCTCAGTGATATCCAAAGCCCGGAATCTCTCGAGCTCGTCCTTCGGGCTCCACATCGGGTAGTCCGAGCCGAACAAAAATCTCTCAGCGCCGTACTCGCGGATCAGCTCCGCCGAGCGCTTCGGTCCGAGGTACATCATCGAGCTGCTGCAGTCGAAGTAGCAATGTGCGTCCTTGAGATACTCAAGCGCGAGATCCGCCAGGCTCCAGCCGCCGAAGTGCGCCGCGATAAATGTGAGCCGCGGGAACATGTCAAGCACTCTCCTCACACGCTCGGGGTTGTCGTAATCGTAGCGGTAGTCGCCGCAGTGCACAAGGATCGGGTAGCGTCCCTGCAGCGCATCGTAAAGTTCGAACATGCGCGGGTCGTCCACGGCGTAGAGCTGCGAGTCCGGATGAATCTTTATGCCCCGCAGTCCCATTCCGACGATACGCTCCAACTCGTCAGCCTTGTGCTCATAATCCGCGTGCATCGTGCCGAAGCCGATGAAGCGGGGCTCCTTCGCCACCGTCTCCGCCAGGAAATTGTTGATACTCTCCACCTGGCGCGCCTGCGTCGCCACGGAGTGCACGAGGAAACGGTC
>CADBLW010000181.1 GCA_902795625.1 uncultured Lachnospiraceae bacterium
CGCACCTTACCATGCTGCGAAGGGCGGTGTCTGCAACCTTACCCGCGCGCTTGCGGCAGAGTGGGGCAAGGAGGGCGTTACGGTCAATTCAATCTGCCCGGGCTATTTCTGGACTCCCCTCACGCAGTCCACGCTTGAGAGCGACTGGTTCAAGGAGTACGCGAAGGGTGCGATCCCGGTGGGACGCTACGGCGAGGAAGGCGAGCTTGATACATGCACGCTGTTCCTGGCTTCGCCCGCTTCGGCGTACGTAAACGGACAGAACATCGCCGTGGACGGCGGTTACACCTGCATCTAAAAGTGAATATTTGACATATTTTCCGTCAGAGAGCATATTGACTCCTTAGTCAAATCTCAAATCGGTTTGGAAAAGTAAACGGCTTCTGTTATACTTGCAATGGAATTACGGCTTAACGGCAGTTTACGATGCATAAGGAGGAACGCGCGATGACGATTGAGAACAAATTTGCAAGGTTGACAAGGAATACCAGAGCGGCGAGATTTTTTATTCCGGTCGGTCTTGCGCTGATCGTTTTCGGGGTAATCCTGTTTCTGTTCAAGAACGACGATTACCTTGAGACGACCGGCAAGATCACAGCTGTGAAGGAGCTGCCCATCGACACGACGGCGGAGGACAAGCATCAGGAGTATGATGTTGATCTGACCTATACGGTTGACGGGAAGGAATACACCGGAACGTTTTCCAACCTCTCGGGAACCTACAAGGTCGGCGACGACATCAAGGTGTATTACGACGGGAAGGATCCGTCGAAGATCACCAACAGTAAGATCGGGATCTATATTCCGATCGCGCTAGTCGCGGCCGGCGTGCTTGCGATCGTATTCGGTATCGCAAAGACGGTCGGGGAGTTCAAAAAGAGCAAACAGCTCGACAGCATCGGAGCTTTTCCGGACAAGGAGTTCGAGGGCTACAAGACCGCGCCGGGGATCACGGAGTACTATTTCCGCTTCGACGGGCAGCACACGAAGCCCGGATACATCATCGAGGACGCGAACCGCAATGTTCTCTTTGAGGGGAAAATGACGAAGCAGGCGCTCATCGGAGCGAGGACCTACGAGTTCCGCAACCACCAAAACGGCAAGACGGAGTCCCACGAGGTTGGCCACACCATGACGAGCACCTACAACAACGAGTTTTTCTCCGTCCGCTCCTGGTTTAAGTTTGACGGGAAAAATGTTTGGGATGTTCTTCATGAGCAGGGCTTCCGAATGACGACGGACCTGCACAGCAAGTTCCCTTATATGGTGTACAACGTGGCGAAGAACGGAGCCGCATTTGCCCGCGTGGAGACATGCGGTGTCTATGTGCACGAGGACGAGGAGGCACAGCACAAGGTCACGGTACCGTCCGGAAGCATGTACTACAGGTTCTGGACCGGATCGGACGATTTTGAGGCGCTGTTCCTCAACATTTTCGCGATCTCCGAGTCGGAGCAGGCGGTTGTGGAGTAACCGGCCGAGCTGTAACGGCAGGGGAACGGCGTACGGTTCCGTGACGACGGCTGTACGGCGGAAACGGCTTGAAGAATTTTACGTAAAAGAAAAACGCGGCGGTGGAGTTGTCTTCCGCCGCGTTTTGTGAAGAAGGATAACGGGAAACCGTAACAAAGGAGAAGATTAAGAATACGGAGGGGTACGATCGTGAATGAAAGAAAGCTTACGGAATATCTGGATTCCCTGCTGAAGGCAGGGCTTCCGTCCTTTGACTGCATGGTCAGCAAAGACCATGAGCTTCTGTACCGACACATGGGCGGCTACGCGGACGCAGGAAAGACCGAACCGATCCGCGCGGATCAGAAATATCTGATGTTTTCGATGACAAAGATTCAGACCATGACAGCTGTGATGCAGCTTGTTGAGCAGGGAAAGCTGTCTTTGGAGGATGAGGTCGCCAAGTACCTTCCCGCGTACCGAAACCTTACGGTGCGGGAGAAGGATGCCGACGGCAAGGAGCGGATCGTACCGGCCGACAAGCCGCTTACAATGCTTCATCTTGTGACCATGCAATCGGGCCTGAACTACGACCTTCACCGGCCCGGCGTGGACCGGTTCCTCGCGGAGCACGGCGGTGACGGGACCACGAGAGAGCTGGTGGACGCCATGGCGGAGTCTCCCCTTGACTTCCATCCGGGGACTCATTTTCAGTACAGCTTAAGCCACGACGTGGCGGCAGCGGTTGTCGAGGTTGTGTCCGGGAAGAGATTTTCCGAATATCTCGCGGAAAATGTGTGGAACCCTCTCGGGATGACTTCCACCTGCTTCTGCAGGGGCATGAACGAGGGCGTCGAGGGACTTGCGCAGCAGTATGTGTGCGACAATGGCGATATCGCTCAGATCCGTCCGATGGAGCCGTCGTGTGATTACCAGCTTGCGCCGGGCTACGAGAGCGGCGGCGCGGGCCTTATGAGCACTACGGAGGATTACGCAAAGCTGGCGGATGCCCTTGCCTGCGGCGGGACCGGAGCAGACGGAGCGCAGATCCTGAAGCCTGAGACGGTGGCTGGATTTTCCGTCAATCGGATCAGCGGGGCTTCGCAGGACGAGCTTGTGAAAAATATGGGACGCCGCGGCTACGGCTACGGCATCGGAATGCAGGTACTTCTTGAGCCCGGGCGACTCGGCACAAATGCCCCGGCGGGGATCTTCGGCTGGGACGGCGCGGCGGGAAGCCTTGCGATCATGGACCCGGTCAACCGTATGTCGCTTGTGTTCACCATGCATGTGAGAAACTGCGGGTACGCGTACGGCGTGATCCATCCGTCGCTGCGCGATCTTATGTATGAGGATTAAACACGAACGGCGCAGTTTCCGGGCAAGCGGACATTGCGCGTTTGAAGGAGTTTTATATATGTCGATACGTATGCTCGCCGTCGACTTGGACGGCACGTTGTTGACCGATGACAAGAGGATCAGTGACACCAACCGGGAAGCGCTTACGCGGATCACGGCGGAGGGCGTCCGTGTGATCCTTTCCACCGGAAGGGCGTGGCCCGGGGCAAAGGGCTTTGCCGCCGAACTGGGGCTGGGACTTCCCGTGATCACCTCCAACGGGGCGATGATCGTTGACAGCGCGACGGAGGAAATCCTGTATCAGCGGGACATGGAGACAGAGGCTGCATTTTCCGTCATCGAGGAGGGCGTCAGAAGAGGAACGAGCCAGATCATCTGGAGCCGGAACCGTCTGTACGGACTGCCCGTGAACGAACGGCTGCAGGACTACGGGCGGCGCTTCGGACGGATGACGCCGCAGCCGGCGCCGCTTGCAATGCTGGAGGAGGACGGGATATCCAAGGTCCTCTGGTACGACACGGAGGAAAATATCGCGCAGTGGGAGAAGGAGCTGGCTCTGCGGGAGGACAGAAGCACGGAGCGGTTCCCGAACACCAAGGTTGTCACGTCGACGCCGACATTTCTTGAGTTTTTCCA
>CADBLW010000182.1 GCA_902795625.1 uncultured Lachnospiraceae bacterium
GCTGATCGTATCATAGGCATTTCTGCCCTCCTCACTTTTGATCCAGGTGTCCCAATCAGGATCCCTCGAAGATTTACCGTACTGTTCAAGAATTCTTTCTTCACGGACCTCGTAGTGAGCGCAAAGTGTGAACGCAACTCTCAGATACGCATCGTCCAGGACCGCAACCTCCCCGGCCATCACCTTCGTTTCCAACTGGCCGGCCTGAGGCATAACGGATCCATTGAAATACACGCTTTCGTCGGAAACGGTGACATCATAGACGTCCCGCCCGTTATACTCACCGACGACCTCACCCAGCACCGCTCCTGAGTACACACACTTTGTAATGCTCTCAACCTGTGAGTCCATCGCCAGTTCAAGCATTTCAGCGTAGGAAACAGTTACGACAACATACTTATGATAAAATTCTGAGAGCTTCGCCGCCTGCGACCGGTTTTCCTTAAGCTCCGGGTATTTTTCGAAAAATAAGTCCAACTGCTCGCCGCACCATATCCCCGGGAATTGAATGAACAATATCGCTCCGCGATTTGCAAGGGCGTTAAACTCCTCGTCGCTCAGTTTTCCGCGCTCATTTTTCTCCCATGCACGGACCGCGCGTTCATCACAGCCTTCTGCCTCCATCTCCTTCTTGGACCAATTATTCCATGGCTTTCTTCTCAGCCAGTAGGCGCAGTACTCCTGAGGATAGCGCTCCAGGAATAGCTTCCCGCCTTCAACCTTCTCATCGCCGAAGCCGATCATCACTTCCGCGCAATCCGCAGTCCCCTCCAGCGACCGCAGCTCCTTGTCGATCTTGGCAATGTCCTGCTTCGTCACACCCGTGGGCGTCGGCTCCGGGGTGACTGGCTGCGTCGGCGTCGGCGTCTTCTTCGGCAGGACGACAACGGGCTCCGTCGGCGTCGGTGTGGGCGTCGCAGGATTTTCCGGAGGAGTTGCCTGACCTGTCGGTGTCGGCGTTCCTGTTTCCCCGTACGGAGTGACGGAAGCGCTGCTCTCGTTGTTCGTCTGCTTTTTCCCGCTGTTTGTTTTCTTATACACGGAAACGGAGATTCCTACCGCTGCCACGACCAAAAGAACCGCTGCCACAGTCCCGATCCGGTTTCTGCGGCGCTTCTTCGCTTCGTGCTGCGTTGCCTGCTCCTTCACATTTTCAAAAACTTCACCGGAGTCTTTCATGATGTCTCTCCTCTCAATATCTCTGCCCGTAAGATGCACGACTTTAAAAAATTAATCACGGGTGTTTGCGAACAGATCATCCAGCACAACGGATTTTCCGATGTAATTGCTGTACTTGTTTTTCTTAATGCCATAGGTTGTGATCATCGTTGTCTGAAGGGTTTTCTTCGTCCCGGTTGACTCGCGGAAAATACCGGCTTTGTCTTTCAACACCAGATCGTACTCCTTGTCGATTTCAAACGGCGCAGTGGAAAACTTGATCTCACAGAGATTGATAATCCGGTCACGCCGATCTATCAACAGATCAATTTGCGCGCCTTCTTCTGCATTGGTTCCCTGTTTTGCCCACGAAGATGTCTCGGCCATGATACCGGCAATCCCGAGTTTTTGTTTAATCTGCGGGATATGATCCTTACACACCTGTTCAAAGGTAATTCCCTCCCAAGCGTGCCTTGCCGGATTATCATTTGTATTACTCCAGAAATGCTCATCGATACCGACATTGTCCTTCATAAAACGGAAATAAAACATCGTAAAATAATCGGAAAGCTGGTATAGCCTTTCCCGCTTCTTCTTTCCGAACATCTGATTTACCCGGATAAATCCGGCGTTTGAAAGGTTGTCCAGCATTTTTGTTAGACGCCCGTTTACGGCGATTCTCGTTGTGTTGATAATCTCCGTTCTCGTCAGACCTTTTCTCTTCCTGCTCAGCGCCTCGACAAGTTTCGCGTACTGCTCTTCTTTCGAAAAGAGTGTATCAAAAAGCTGATCAAACTCATCCCACAACTCAGCCCTTTTTCGGAAGAACATATTGTCAATGTTTTCATTCAAAGAAAGTTCTCGATCCAGCAACCGCAGGTAATAGGGAATTCCACCCATGATCATGTAGCATTCCGCAATATCATACCTTGACCAGTGAATATCTCTTGATTCTAAGTATTCCTCTGTTTCATAAAGGGTAAATGGCTCCAGGAACAATCGACATGTCCGTCTGCTGAAAAGCCCTCCTTTATTTTTTTCTATATTGTCAACAATCCAGGAGGTTGCGGATCCACACACAATGAAAACAAGGTTGTCCCGAGAACTCCCCCAGGAATTCCAAAACCATTCAAATGCCGGAAGGAAGCCGGACCGTCTCGTGTCCATCCACGGCATTTCGTCGAAGAAGACAACCTGCTTTTCTCCGGTGACGTCCTTTTCCAGATACTCTCGCAACAGTATAAACGCCTCGTTCCAATCCCCCGGTTGACCGTGTTTTTCCCTTGACGCCCGGTCGAGCTCATAGGTGAAGTTTTTTAACTGCACGCTCCTGCTCTGGTTATAGGCTCCGGTGAACTTAAATGTGAAGTTGTTGTCGTAATATTCATTGATCAAAAAAGTCTTTCCGACTCGTCTTCTGCCGTATACAATGATCAGCTGTGCCTCGCTCTCCTCCATGACTTTGTCGAGTCTTCGAATTTCTTTTTCTCGTCCTACGATTCTCTCCATATGTACTCCTTTCCTTCGAAATTCGCGATATCGTGTCTTTTTCTCGAATTTTACCACAGAAAAAGACCGATTTCAATGATATCATGTCTTTTTCTCGAATTTTCATCAACAAAAAGACGCTTTTCAGCGATATCGCGTCTTTTTCTACACAAACAGGCCGGATAAAGACAACTTATCCGGCCTGTTTCCATAAACTCTCAATTGTTTTCTGAAGTCAATCTTTCTTCCCGAGGCGTTCTATCATCTGCCCCGGATACTTCAAAGCAACTGTATTACTTCTTCTTCGCCTTGACGACCTTCATAACGATCGCGCATACGATCACCATCGCCACGAGTCCGGCGGCCACGATGATCCACCAACCCGTGGTGGACGGATGCTCGTCCGCCGGGCGCTCCGGTGCCTGCGTCGGCTCTGCTGCCTTCGTGGGCTCAACGGCTTCCGTCGGATCTGCCGTAGCGGTGGGCGCCGCCGTAGGTTCGACGGTAGGCTCCGGCGTCGGAGTGATCTCCGCTGCGCGCTCCTCGTCCGTCTTCAGGCGGAGCATCGCATACACCGTGGCGTCGCTGTTGATCGCCGCGCCCTTTTCGTATTTCGTCTCGTAGGTCTTCGAGGTGTACCAGCCGAGGAACACCCAGTCCTCAAGCTGCGGATCGTCCGGCGTGTTGGTGCCGAAGTAATACCGCATGCCGTTGACAATGTAGGTGAGTCTCGGAGCGCCGGTCACGACGATCTCGTGCGTCGTGAGATCGAGAGCCTCGCCCTCCGCCGGAACAGCCACGATCATGAAGTTGCGCAGGTCCGTCGGGTCGGTGATCCCGAACTCCGCGAGGGTCGACATCAGTGTCTCGTACTCGTACCAGATGACCTTCTTGTCACCCAGGGTCTCGCGCTTCGTAGGCTCGACAGGGATCCACCACTGCTGCTTGGTCTCGCTGTCGAGGATCAGCTTCGGCTCGCTCGTTCCCGTGTACACGATGGCGATGGAACGATCCGCGTCAAACCAGGTCGCCTTCGCGCCCATGGAAATGTATGTCGAATCCCATTCCTTCGTCGCCGTAGCGCCGCCGAGCGCCTTCCAGATGGAGTCGCCGGTGATGGTCGTCGACTCACCGCCGTCCCCGCCGTTATCCTTCAGAGCGCTGCCGCGCTCCTCGCTTGCAAATCCGTCGAAGAGGCCCTTCACAACGGTCGGGTAGTTCCACTCCAGCGTGCGGCGGTTGATGTAGGCATGGCTCTCACCGCCCTTCTTCGAGTCGCTGCCGTTGTCCCAGATCACGATCGGAATTCCGTAGGACTGGGACAGTTTGCCCATGCACTCGGCCCATTTTACGCGCTCTTCCGTGTTGCCCTTCTCCGTCGCGCTCGTCTCGCCGATGACCGTCGGAATACCGTTGTCGAGGAACACGCTCTTGATGGCGCGGAAAATAGCTTCCACCGACGCCGCGTCGCCGTTGCCGAAGGTCATCTGCGAATCCTGAAGGCAGAAGTTGTACGGCGCGTAGCAGTGAACGGACGCAATGATGTTGGCGACGGGCTTGCCGTCGTACGAAGGGATCGACACCGCCTCCATAATGTTCGACGAGCTCGAAGCCGCGTAGCCCGGGATCATCAGGCAGCGCTCGCCGTTGTGGCCTTTGCCGTTGGCGCGCACCGTCTGCGCAAACACTTGATTTAAGTAGTTGATCGCCTGGTATGCGTCCTTGTTGCCGGTCCACTCCACCGAGGAACCCGCCATACGGGGCTCATTCATGCCCTCGAAGATCAGGTGCTGGTCATAATCCGCAAAATACTCCGCGATCTGCGCCCAGACCGCCTCCAGCTCGACGCCGACCTTGCGGTATTCCTTGTCGAGATTGCGGATGTTCACCCAGGACTCGTGGTGCACGTTGATGATGACAAACATGTTGTCCTCATAGCACCAGTCGATGACTTCCTTCACGCGCTCTAAGAACGCATCCTTGATCTTGTAATTTTCCGAAACATTGATCTCCTGCGTCCACGTGATCGGGATACGGATCACGTTGAACCCGGCCTCGCTCACCGTGTGGATCAGCTCCTTCGTGACCTTCGGGTTGCCCCAGTTGGTCTCGTGGGAAGCTCCGGATCCGCCCGTCGCGTCAAATGTATTGCCGATGTTCCAGCCGATTCCCATCAGGTTGACGACCTCCGCCGACGTCTTGCCGGTCAGCTCCGTCTCCTCAGCTCTCGTCTGCAGCACGACCGCGCTTCCCGCGGCATTTGCGTCCGCGCGACGCGTCAGACCGCCAAGCATGCCGGTCATGATCAGCACGATGCCGAGCATCGCCGCCATCAGCCGGAACAGTTTCCTCTTTGCGTAAAATACCTTCATAAAAACCTCCGTACTTTCAGTACTCCATATCTACCGCGCTGTGTGTCCGCGGTATTCCGCGCCTTCTGTGCTCCATATCTTCCGAAGTGCATCCTCACACATTGTATCGGATAGCGTTTCCCCGCGTCAATGGATTTCTCACTCGAAAATCGTACGTTCATCCAAACCCGATTTCGCCGTAAAATGCGTCAATTCCCGCCCATTCCGCGGCTTTCGACCTGCTCCGCCTCTCTTCCGCGCGCAAGATATGCCTCGGAAAATACATCCCGCACTGCAGTTTCCCCGCAAAATACGTCAACCTCCGCCGGGCCGTCCGCCATCAGTATCCTGCCGTTCGTCTCGTCCACATGCGTAAGAAAGAGTGCGAGCTTCGCGCGGTCGCCGATCAATGCTGCGTCCTCCCGCACCGGAGCGAGGAACTCCTCAATGGTGCCGTGGGTCGCATAGCGGATCCTGCCCTGCCACGGGTTCTCCACGTTCGTCAAATCCTCCGACGCGATGCCCAGCGCTTCCCGCGGGCACTCGTATGGCAGCAGTCCCGCGCCGTGGCGCGTGACGTAGGTGCGCGTGACATAGACCGCCTCGGTGGGCGCGAGTCCGTGCACCGCAAGGATTTCCACCGGATTGGCAAGGCCTGTCCGGGAGGCGGAGATGTGCGGCGCAAACCTCTTGTTTCCCTCGTCCAGCAGCAGTCCCTGGCCGCTCTCAAACACGATGCTCTCGCGGCCTCGGAGAAGCGCTCCGGTATCCTCCGTGACCGTGACAAAGGCCTCGGCGTTTCTTATCATCTCCTCCGCATACCGTTCCACGACCTGCCGTGACCGCAGCATCTCCAAGTATTCCGTGCCGGGAAGCCCTCGGCTCAGGATTTCCTCTGCAGAAACTCGGCCGTCTCCCGACAGGTTCTTCTCTGTGTCGCCTTCAGTCAGTGAACCTGCTTCCGCGCCGCTGCCTTCAGGGGCATGCGCATTTTCCGCGGATGCAGCATCGATCGCCTCCGCGATCCGCTTCCACGTGTATTCCCCGCGGATCCGCAGGATGCGCACAGCTAAGGAGGCTGCATTTTCCGAGAGAATGTCGCCGACGGTGATCCCAAACCCCGCCTTCGTCCGCAGCTGCGCCTCGTAGATGCCCATGCCGCAGCTGCCGTGCCGTGCGGCACCGCGCCGCGTCTCCAGCAGCATGTTGACTAAAACGTCATCGATCAGCGTCACGGGCGTGTCCGGCTCGCTCAGCACCACAGGCCGGAAGCCCGCCGCCTCGTAAAATCCATCCTCTTCCTCGCGCAGCTTGTAAAGATCGGGATAGTAGGTGTGCGCCCAAAGGGTGTCGGAACGACGAAAGGAGCCCGCCGACAGCTGATGGAACACAAACCTTCGTCCGCCCTGTTCCACGGTGTGCCCGGCCTGAGCTCCTCCGTTATGTTTGACAACCAGGGACTGCGGCGCCCGGCTGCAGAAATAATCCACCGCCAGGCCCTTGCCCTCATCTCCGAAATTCTTACCGATCACTGCGCGGATCGTCTGCGTGCTCAAAATATGATCCCTCCGACATCCTTGATCTCAAGATACCGAAGTGCCTGCTCAACGATCGGTCTCTTCAGCTCATCCCACTGCGCGAGGATATCCTTGATATTCTTCCCGAGTGTCATCTGCATCACGCTGATCAGGATTTCCGGGATCGCCTCGATCTCGCCCGGCCGGATCACCATCGTGTGGCCCGGAAGCATCTCCACAATGTTGTGCGCTCTCTGCAGACTGTCATCGAGGAACAGATGGAACACCTCGAACTTCTCCTGCGCGGCCGCAAGAACGTCCTTCTCCGTATCGGTCACGTCCTCACCGAACACTCTCTCGTAAAATTCTTTCCGGCCGCGGCCCAGATCGCGGCAGGGCGCACAATCGCCGATCGTGATCAGGAAACCCTTCTTCCCGCGTTTCTCATAGTTGTCCAGAAGCGTGTGTTTTCCCGCAAAATACCACAGCGAGCTGAGTGTCACCTGGCCGCTGCCGCAGTCTTCGATCCAGAGGTCCAGCAGCTGCTCCGCGATCCGGATGTCGGACTCGAACTGCGTCACCTGCAGCGGCGCGTCATCCTGGTAATCGCCGTACGCCGCAAACATCAGCGCGGGATCCTTGATCGCGTTGGTGGAATACAGCTTCATCATCGTCTCATTGAGCGCCGTCTGCGCCACGGCCTTCGCCAGATACCCCATCGACCCGGTCACATCAAGACCGAGAATGATCGGCAGCGATTCCGGATGATCCTCGGAATCCCGCGCCTCGCGCGCCTGAATAAACTTCGGGTCAAACCGCGGGTCGCAGGAGTCTCTTCGGAAAATCTCCGTCTCGCTCGTTGCTCCCCCGAGATTGCGGCTGTTTCTAAGCTTCGCCCAATCCGCTGCCGTATAGCTTCCTCTTCCCATGGTAGTTCCTCCTCGTAATTGAATGTTTCATTCAGATCAACGATCCTCAGATATCGATTCCCATCTTCGCAAACCGTCTGCCGCCGAAACCCTTCTCGATCACCTGATCCCAGGCTTCAAAATCGGCAAATGCGTCCGCTGCCGGACTGCCCGCGAGAAACTCCGTCAGCGCCTGCGGCGCGTCCTCGCGCTTCATGCCGAGCACGCGGTTCGCCGTCTTGCGGAGATCCTTCAGATCCTTCTTTGCGCTGTCGACGCCGAGCAGGGACTGCACGGCTCCCTTCAGCGTTCCCGCGGCTGCATTGATCGGCTGCGCGTCCCACCAGTGGCCCATCAGTACCGCGTGGTGGCTGATCGGGTTGATCCACAGCGACTCCTCGGAGATCGCGCCGTGCACAAGCGAGGAGTACTGCAGAACACAGCATATATTTTCCATGCGCGAGATCACCCACGCCACATGCTCCGGCCGGAGACTTCCGAACATCGCCAGCGGAAAGAGATTATCCTGCCGCTCAAACGCCAGCAGCACCCCGCCGTCCGCAAGCTCATACCGACCGCTCAGCTTCGGAAAAGCATCCGAAAGCCCCTTGACATCCGCCGGCGGAAACTCCAGACTGCGGATATTGCGAAGCGTCTGCTCCGCCAGCGCGCTCTTCCCCTCCGGGAACACATAAAGCGCCGATTTTCTCGTGAGATACGACCGTACGCCTTCGTCCTCCTGATCATACAGGTAGCGCACGGTGATGTTGCTGCCGTCCTTCGCCTTGAACGTGACGGTCTCGGCGTTCTTCCAGAGCTCGTCCTCCTGTCCGGCGCCGTCCGTCTTGCGGTCATGGATCGCGCGCAGGTACTCCAGCATTTTCCCGCGGAACGCGCGGTATTCCGTCAGATCCCGGTCGCTGAATTCATACTTTGCGCCGCAGTATCCGCAGTACAGCCCGCCGCTGCTGTCGACGGCCATCTCACCGCCGCAGCTTCTGCATTTTACGCTCAACATCGACGATCACCTCTCTTCCCCCAAAAAGGCGTTATTTTACTAATAAAATCTTATAGTAAGCCTGTCTGAAAGTCAAGAAAAAAGGGCCTGACCAAGCGGTTTTCCGCTCTTGATCAGCCCCGTTTCGGTAGTAATAACCGGAAAAGAAAATAGCCGCCCAGTCTTCCAAACGAAACGGCTATTTAGCTAATTAAGTTATGGAGGGCAAACCGTCTACCGACAATACCCTTTCTGTGTCTATATTTTAGCATCGGAAAATGGGTTTGTCAATGAAAGAATGGTCCCCGCCAAGCCGCCGTGTTTTACATTTTCCGGCTTCTATGCTATACTGTGCGCGGTTGCAGAACACCTGAAACTATCGGAAGGAGGTCAGCGACGATGGACACAGACGCATTCGGAAAATACCTGCATAAGCCGCAGCGGATCCGGCTTCTCGTCCGCGATTCGGTGACTTCCACCAACCTGCTTGTGAAGGAGCTCGGCGCGCAGGGGGCGCCCGAGGGCACTTTGATGGTCGCGTCGGAGCAGAC
>CADBLW010000183.1 GCA_902795625.1 uncultured Lachnospiraceae bacterium
GCTCCAGTACGGACGCTATGCACAGATCAGATTTGATCACAATACGGATAATCTTCCTCCGGTCGATCCGGAAGCACCTGCATTGACTGTAATCCCGGATGCATATGCAGCTAGCGGGGATCCGACGGATTTCAGCAGCTACATCGCAAAGTTCGAGGCGAAAATCGAGATGGCTGATTCGGTTTGCATGAACATTTATCTGACACCGGCGAGCGGATACAGCATCAATGATTTTGTTATTACTGTAACGGATGCGGAAGGAAACGTATACACGGATGTTTCGACGCCGGTGCTGGCAGGCACAAAGTACGCATTCCGGATCAAGGGCATCCTTTCCTTTGAGATGGATCTTGACTTCCACATCACAATCGCGTTGAAGAGTGATCCGACCAAGACGGCAACATGGACAAGATCGTTGATCACTTGCGCATATGAGAATTATCAGGCAGCAACGACGGATGCCCGCCGCAACCTGATGATGGCACTGTATCAGTATTTCCTTGCATCGAAAGAAAGATTCGTGGGAAATGACTAAAAAATGACAAGACCTTAAAAACAAAACAGAATTAAAGCATTACCCCGGAGACGCATGCGTGTCTCCGGGGTAATCTTTAGCGCTCATTCTTTTTCGTATATAATTGATAAACGATTATACATCAACGATTGTATACTCAAAAAAAATATTATTATGTGCTTGTAAATGCGTTATAATAATGCATATATAAGTTCTTGACAGCAGGCAAAGAACAGTGATATACTAGTATTCGTACAGTTATGTCTGTTTGTCAGATGAAAACCACATTATATTGGGAATGAGCGTATAAGCTGAGAACAATTGATGATGGCACTGTACAGGTGTTATATGGGTTGAAGAAGAGACTCAGTGGTTTTGTGGTACACAATCAAAATGATTCTATCCGTGAAGAAGTATCAGATGCTTCTTTATGGTTAGAAAAAAAGAAAGGAGGCTTTCCCAATGGAGAAGTTTGAAATGCCGCGCGTTGAGGTTATCAACCTTGAGGATGCAGACATCATCACTCAAAGTGGTTTTCAGTGCAGGGCTGAGGATTGATTGAGAAAGTCAACTAATATAGCGGATATCGCAAGATTTCCGCTATATTTTTTTTGGTGGAAGAGACGGGTATGAGCAATACGACTAGGACATCATCGAAGGTGGGCTTTTAGATATAATTATAATAATTCAAGCGTTAGCGTGCGAACCGTGTGATGAAACTGCATTCCACCCCAATTCCAAATCTGTGAACTTTCCTTGATTCACTTTACTTTTCCGTGGCTGTTTGTTAGAATGAAGGCGCTGTGCGAAAAGACAGCATGGAGGTAGTGATGAAGAAGGGTATTATTTTCCTTGTGATGACGATGCTGGCGATCATGGCTTTGACGGCCTGCGGCAGCAAGAATAATTCGACTAATACGACAGTGACGCCGGGGACGGCGACGCTCTCAACGAACCTGTATCATCCGTGCGGCGGGGAAGTGACGCTGGGGCAGTATAAGGGCCTCAAGTACACGATGGAGAGCGCAGAGGTTACGGAGGAGGATATTCAGAACCAGATCAAGCTTCTGCTGAAGAAGTATCCGAACTACGCCAGGGATGATGCACACACGGACATGACCGTCAAGGAAGGCGATGTTGTAAACATTGACTATGTCGGCAAGGTTGCCGGTGTTGCATTTGACCGCGGAACTGCGACGGATCAGTATCTTGATATCGCGAACAATTCGTACATTCCCGGCTTTGCGTCTGCGCTGGTCGGCAAGACCATGGGCACGACGTTTGACATTGATGTGACGTTCCCGGAGTCGTATCCGAACAATCCCGAACTTGCGGGAGTGGATGCTGTGTTCACGATTACGCTGAACCATTTCGGCAAGGCGCTTGACACGATCGATGATGCGTACGTTGCTAAATATGCATACACTGTCGCGACGACGGTGGATGGTTTGAAGACGTATTTCCGCGACAGACTTAAGGAGACGAAGGCAGAGGAAGTTGACGAGAAGATGTGGGATGCGTTGATCGGTATGGTGATCGACAATTCCGAGTTCAAGACGATCCTTCAGGAGGACGTGGATTATTACTATGATCTCTCCACGGCGACTTTGCGGCAGTATGCCGCTTCGGCCGGAATGACAGAAGAGGAGCTCTATAATTATTACTACGGTAACGATGAGATGACCTACGCTGAGTTCGTGCAGAAGTGCCGCGAGCAGGCGGAGCGCTCCGTGAAGGAGTTTATGGTGCTCCAGGCAATTGTGAAGGCGGAAAATATTACCTTCACCGCAGATGAGTACGCGAAGGCGGCGGAGGAGTACCGTCTGGCTGTCGGAGCTTCGACTATTGAGGCTATGGAGAATAACTACGGCAAGGAATACATCGAGTATTGTGTCCTGAATGATAAGGCGCTCGATCTGATCCACGACAGCGCAGAGATTACACAGCCGTAAGGAATCACCCGGCACAATAACAGGTATGTCCTGAGGAATCGGCCGGCCGGCGGAAACCATGCGACCGGTAACAAGGGTATAACATATTGAAAAAACGGGAGCCGTGCTGCAATGACAGCACGGCTCCTTTTTGCGATTGATTGCGGTTGGGAACACGTTCCTGAAGTTTGCTGCGTTTTGACCGTATTTACAAATCTCCCGGTCTATTACGCTTCAGTTACCGGAGTACGTCGCCGGGCTCACTGTTGCCTCGACTGCAGCTTGTACTGCTTCGGGGTCACGCCCTTCCATTTTTTGAAGACCTTAATGAGGTGGCTGCAGTCCGCGAAGCCGGTCTCCATGCTGATCCCGGTCAGATCGGCGTCGGTGAAGAGAAGCAGGTTCTCGGCCTTGCTGACACGGACCAGCTCGATGTACTCCTTGCAGCTGCGCCCGTACATCTGCTTGAACTTCAGCGCGAAGTTCGAGTAGCTCATACCGCAGCGGCGGGCGAGATTTTCCACGAGGAGCGGCTCGGCGGAGTGCTCATCGATGAACTCCACGATGGAATCGATGCCTTCGCTGCCGGTTGCGCGCCCGGCGCCGGCGTGGATGCCCTGGGACTGCCAGATGCGCGCCAGGCATACCATGAGCTCGCACAGGCTGGCGTAGACCATGAGGTCACTGCCGTAGCGACGGTCCGACAGTTCGCGGATGCACGTGTCAAACACGCGCGAGAAGAGGGCGCCGTCAATCGTGTCTGCGGGGAAAATGTAGGATGCCTGCGGGGAGCGCCTTGCCTGCTCCGCCACCGCTCGCAGATTGGGCGTGAAATTGCGGGAGCCCGTCAGGCGGCTTAAGTCAAATTTGATCACGCCGTAGCGGAACGGGGCGCGTGCGTCGGGAACCACGTTGTGGATCACCTGCGCGTGAAGAAACGCAAAATCTCCCTCGTTCAGCACGGCTGTGCGCTCGTTGCTCTCGATGCGCAGGCTGCCGGCCTCGACAAACAGGAGCTCCGCATAGTAGTGCCAGTGCGGCCGCGGGGGATCGTTTTTGTTGCGGCTGTCCACGCGGAAGGCTTCGTAGGGGGAATTGAGGGTGTCTATGTGTTCGTACAGTTGTGACATAGTGTACTCCTTAGAGAAACATACAATTTTCCGTTCAATCTGATTATATCAAAGACAGTAGAGTAATGCTATAGTGAATGTGAGCTTCGGGAGGATTTTCCGAAGAACAACAAAGAGAAATGGGTAAAGTTGTAAAGAGATTTTGCAATTACCGTAGAATTGCCGTCCGATGCCGGCCGGAACGGCAGAACAGGAGATTATTATGATCATCGGAAACAATTTGAGCAATATGCCCTGGCAGGAGCGCCCTGCGGGCTGCACGGACCCGATCTGGCGTTACAGCGAGAACCCGATCGTGGGGAGACACGACATCCCCTCGGCGAACAGTATATTTAACAGCGCTGTCATCGCGAAGGACGGCGCGTTCGTCGGTGTGTTCCGCAGCGACAACAAGGCGATGGAGCAGCAGCTGTTCCTCGGCGCCAGCAAGGACGCGATCCACTGGACCATCGAGCATGAGCCGCTTAAGCTGTACTGCGAGAAGACCGGCGAGTTTGTCGGCCTCGCGAACGGCTATGACCCGCGCGTGTGCTTCATTGAGGACCGCTACTATGTGACCTGGTGCGCGCCGTTTGAGGTGAACTACGGGCCGACCATCGGCGTGGCGTACTCCTATGACTTTAAGACATTTTACAGGCTGCCGGATGCATACCTACCCTATAACCGCAACGGCGTGCTGTTTCCTCGTAAGGTGAACGGCAAATTCCTGATGTTCTCCCGGCCGTCCGACAACGGTCACACGCCCTTCGGCGAGATGTTCCTGTCGGAGAGCCCGGACATGGTTCATTGGGGCTGCCATCACCATGTAATGAGCCCCGGTGGCTGGGCTTGGACGAAGATTGGCGCCGGCCCGATCCCGATTGAACTCGATGAGGGCTGGCTTCTGATCTTCCACGGCGTCGGCACGACGTGCAACGGCATGATCTACTCCATCGGTGCGGCCATCCTTGACAAGGAGCGCCCGTGGATCGTCAAGAACCGCTGCAAGCCGTTCCTGCTTCATCCGGAGACGACGTACGAGTGCGTCGGCGATGTGCCGAATGTGTGCTTCCCGTGCGCAACGCTTCACGACGCCGCAACCGGCCGCATCGCCATCTACTACGGAGCCGCGGATACCGTTGTTGCACTCGCATTTGCCCAGGTGGATGAGCTTGTGGCGTATATTAAGGAAAATTCTCTGTAACACATCCAAACAGCTGACTGCTGTGGTTTATACGACCACAGTTTGACTTCTCCCCCCAGACTCCCGTCCGTTTGCGAACGGGAGTCATTTTTATCAGGGACTCGGCCCTGATAAAAACGACTCTGAGAAGATCGCAGGCGCGGGCAGCTCGCGCCGCGGCAAGAACGCCGAAGGCGTTCTTGATTTAGGCATGTATCGGGAGCACAGGCAAATTGTTAAAAACCCGTTATTTTACGCGCAAAACAGCGCTTTAAACTGTTAAAGTTGCGCACACAATTCAATAAATCAAGGGCAAATTCGTGCGTTTTGACAACATATGCGTCAGCATTTTCCGCGTTCAAAGAATATTAACAAATGCATCTCAACCGCATTGAATGGACCCATTGCATACGGTATAATTTCAATAACGGCAGTTGTTATGCCTGTCGGCGTTGAGTATTCCCTGAATAACACGGAGGTGCTTATGATAAACACGGTGTTACGAAAGAGATGGTTCCGGTCCATGTACGCGGTGCTTGTGGCAGCGCTTGTGTTTGTGCTGTGCATGCAGCCCGCTGCAGCGGGAGCGGAGCAATACTCCATCACCGGCAAGTTCTATCAGAGTGAATCCCGTGCGACGCTGGCATTGATCAACAGTTTCCGCCAGGGCGACAACGCTTGGCACTGGAATGAAGACAACGCTACGAAGACGGTGAAGACCGGTCTCTGCGCTATGACCTATGATTACAATCTCGAGCTGATCGCAATGCAGCGCGCGGCTGAGATCGCAGTTTTCTATTCGCATGAGAGACCGGACGGTACCCCGTTCTATACCGTAAAAGTCAGCAGCACCACGAGCAGCGCGGAAAATATCGCGATCTGCACCGGCAACATGAGCGCAGAAGAAGCGTTTGTGCTTTGGAGAGAGGACAATGAGAATTTTGCGGGACAGGGACATCGCCGCAACATGCTGGAGGATTGCCTGACCTGCGTAGGTGTTGCTCATTTTGAGTATCGCGGTGTTCATACGTTCGTTCAGGAGTTCGGACGCGCGAACAGCGGCGCTTCGGATCCCGGAGCGGTCAACTCCGACAAGACGATGACGGTGCAGGCTTCCAACGTGAAGCTCAGCGCTACCTGCCGTTACTCCGGTTTTGAGATCAGCTGCGGCGGCGCATCCGATCTTCCTTCAATCAACATCGGCGTCAAGCCGACCGGTTCCTTTGCCGACAACATGTGCCCGGGCATTGAGGTGTCTGAGGCGGATTGCACGGTGACATGGACCTCCGACAATACGAAGGTTGTATCGATCTCGGGCAATCAGTTTATCGCCGGTGATGCCGGTGAGGCAAACCTGACGGCCACCGTGAGCCACGGCGGTTCGACGGCGAGCACGACGATCAAGATCAAGGTCCTTCCGCTGGATCTCTCAAATCTCAGCTTCAGCATTCCCGAGTTCGAGTACAACGGTGTGCCGATCGACTTCGATATCGCCATTACATTTAACGACGAGAGACTTGTTCGTGACAAGGATTACACGATCACATTCGCGAATAACGATCGTCCTGGAACGGCAACGTTCACGCTCAAGGGAATCGGCCGTTACTGCGGAACCGTTACACAGACGTTCCGTATCGTCGGTGATGAATCGCTGGTGCCTCAGGCAACCGCAACACCGACGCCGGTGCCTGCAACGCCTACCCCGGTGCCCGCAACACCGACTACGGCGCCCGCGACACCTACGAGCACGCCGGCCCCGACAGCAACACCTACGGAGGCTCCGAAGCCGACAGAAACCCCGAAGCCGACAGAAACCCCGAAGCCGACGAACACGGCGAAGCCGACAGAAGCCCCGAAGCCTACGAATACGCCGAAGCCGACAGAAGCTCCGAAGCCTACGAATACGCCGAAGCCGACAGAGACCCCGAAGCC
>CADBLW010000184.1 GCA_902795625.1 uncultured Lachnospiraceae bacterium
GCCACGCCGGAAGCGGATGCCAGGCGGAAGCCCAGCTCCGACATTTCAAACTGGCCGCGACCCTTGCGCTCGCCGGAACCGATGCCGATCGCCAGAGAGCCCTCGCAGCGCATGTTGACTGTCGTGTTGATGACGCGCACCGTCGCCGCGCCGGTGCGGCAGCCGATGCCGATGCAGCGCTTAGCGCGCATCTCCGTCTGTACTTCACTGTCCACGACCCGCACCGTGATCTGTTCATTGACCAGACTTCCGATGCCGATCTGCGTATCTCCTGTGGAAATACACGAAAAATGGGCCTTGTTCAGTGCAACCCGCGGTTCACCCGCGACGGAACCGACGGCAACGCCGCGGTCCGAATTGATCTTGGCGATCAGATGTGTGTTGCTCAGTTCGACAACAGCCGCGCTGTTGGAGGAACCGATACCCACGATCTGCTCACCCGTCATCGTCATGTAAAGGTTGCGGCAGCGCATGATACGGATGCCCGTGTCGCGCAGATAACCGCCGCCGATGCCGACGCACTCACGGCCGTCGCCGTGAATGGTCATCTCACCGTCCATATTGACCGTGATCCGTCCTACGGACTGGTTGCAGTCGCCGCCAATGGCAAAACTCCGGTCGGCGCTGACATTGATATAAAGCTTGCCTGTGCCCTCGATGGTCAAAGACGAGCTCTCCGGAACGCGGATGCCCGCGTCCTGCATCGTCACATTGCCCTCCACGACCAGCGTGACATCGCTTCGGTTGCCGATCTCCAGGCAGGGACGCCGCTGATAGGACTCAAGCTGCGCGCCGCGCAGGTGGATCCGGCTGACGGTGTTGTCCGGAACATGTATGACGATATCGGTCTGATATTTCGGATTGCCGACGAGCACACACTCCGGTCTCGGCACGACGACCTCGGTGTAGCCTTCCATCACAAGCGGTACGAGAAGAACTTCGCTCTCGTTGCCGACGATGTATGTCTTCTTCTGCCGCGTGTCGATGTTGCGGATGTTCATCCTCACGATCTCATCCACCAGATCCTTCGGAATCTCATCTATGAACTGATTGGAAGGAAGCGCCGTGTAGTAGCCCTGGACCAGATCGATCCCGAGGCGGATGACCGTGTTGAGCTCCTCCCGCGTCTCCACGCCCTCGGCAAGGGCAAGGAAACCGTTCGCATGGGCGAACTCCACCGTATTCGATACAAAATACTGCTTCTTATTGTCCTCGTCCACATGCGAGATCAGGCTGCGGTCGATCTTCACATAGTCCGGCTCATAGTTCAGAAGGTTGGAGATATTGGAATATCCGGCACCGTAGTCATCGATCGCAAGCTGCATGCCGTTCTGCGTGCAGCGCTCCTTGATGACCTGAACCTGCTCCAGGCTCGCCTCCGTCTGCTCCGTGAACTCGATGACAACATCCGGCAGGATGTCCGCGTAGCTCGCGATGAGCTTCGCGTAGTCCTTATCCGCGATGACAACCTTCGGGATGCTGTTGATGAACAGCTTCCGGCTGCCCAGTTTCTCCCTGTTCTCGCGCAGCAGTGCAAGCGTATTGAAAAATGTCTGCCGCTCCACATCGTAAAGCCGGTCCAGCGCCTCAGCGTGCTTCAGGATGACCTCCGGCGGAAGCGCAGGCTCCGTGCGGGAGCGCATGAGCGCCTCATACGCAAAGATCTCTCCGGTTTTCGCGCTGATGATCGGCTGAAAATGATATTCCACCAGATTGTCGTCGAGGACGCGCACAACTTCCCTGCGCTCTTCCTCATTGACGACCTCGCCGCCTCCGGCAAGACGCCGCTTATTTTCCTTCAGCGTCTTCTTCGCGGCGATGGCATCCGCGGTGATGTCGGCGAGACTGCTCTCATCGACAACATCCTCGCAGACCTTCGCGTAGGTCAGGTTCACACTGTATGACTTGTTGTTGAACTTGTTGTAGTTCTGGATGCGCGCGTCGAGATTTGCCAGAAGTCCCATCGCGTCGTTGTTAGTCTCGTAAAATCCTGCCACGACGAACTCATCGTTGCCGAGCCGCGCGCAGATGTCGCGGTCATTCATCGAGTTCTGGATCATCTTGGTCAGCGCAAGCAGCACCTCGTTGCCCTCGTCACGGCCGAACGCATCATTGATCGCCGAAAAACGCTCAATATCGATGGCGATCACACGAAGCATCGTGGGAACGCCGCCGAGGTGGCGGTACATATCCTGCAGAGTGCTGATGTAACCCTTGTAATTGAACAGACCGGTCATCGAGTCACGGACCTGGTTCTGCAGCGTCATGTCGTCGTACATGTACCAGCGGCGCTGCGCCTCCAGGCAGTGCGCAAGCTTGCGCATCCAGCCGCGCAGGCACTCCGCGTAAACGCGCGGATCATTGCCGTATGAAAGCACGACATAGCCGAGCACACGATCCATGAAATGCAGGGAGACAACGTAGAAGACGCGCGGTTTCTCGCTCTCGCGGTACAGCGCGGGAATGATGTATTCACGGTTGAACATGCGCCCGTCCGCAAAGACACACGAGTCCTTCTCGTGAGCGATCGCCAGCTCCACCTTGTCGGTGATATGCGGCATCGCCGCGGTCTCGTGCAGCGCCTTCGCGTTTAAGCACAGGTAAAATGCTTCGTAATCCTCGAGGTACTCCGTGAACCGGTCGACGGTCCGCAGACACTCCTCGAAATCGGTAACGTTGGTGATCTCTTCGCTCATGAAGTTGAACTCAGAGGGGAACCGCTCCGTCGCATCGCGCAGCTCCTCGAGCACGCGCTCCGAGTACGGCCCGCAGGAGTTGCGGACGCACCCGCAGGAACCGCCCGGGATCAGCCGGCAGCAGTTGCTTCTGTGCGGGAGCAGGAAATTGTTCTTTCCGTTGATCAGGGCGAGAAGCATGCGAACGGCGTTCGTCGCCATCTCGACGGGATCGCGGTACACCGTCAGAAACGCTCCGCTCTCCCGGTCCTCATCACTGCCGTATCCGGCAACGATGATATCCTCCGGCACAAGCACGCCGCGCTTTTCAAGCGCCGCGGTCAGCGCCGCCGCGCCCTCGTCGGACACGCAGATCACCGCGTCCGGTCTCGTATCCGGTTTGACCAGCTCATCGGCAATCTCGTCTCCCGAATGGATCCAGAAACCGCCGTTGAAAAACTCGTTCTCATCCGCCGGAATCCCGTGCTTCGCGCAGGCGTTCAGAAAATCCTCCCGCAGCGCCATGTCAAACGGAACCGCCTCATCACTGTGGCCTGCGACCAGCCGTATGCTCTTTACCTGATGGGTCTTCACCAGATGGTTTACCAGAAGCTCCATGCCGTTCTCACGTCCGAACGGCACCGTGGGGAAGCCGTAATCATTCTCGTACTCAAGACAGACGACAGGCTTGTCGAACTCCCTGCGGATCCGCTCCATGACTTCCTTCTGCGGCTCCATATAGTACGTCGTCGGGTAGACGATGAGACCGTCGATCTCGCGCAGGTCCATCACCTCGTACACCGAGCACTCCGCGTCGGCATATCCCTTGCCCACACCGGAATGGCACAGCGTAGTAAACGTAACAACATCGATGTCGTTACGCAGCAGCTCCTTCTGTACATTGTACAGAGTCTGCCGGAAAAACTTGTGATGGGCATCGGAGATCAGAACTCCGACGATCTTTCTCCTCTTCGACATACACGACTCCCTGTTATGGTGCGCCGTCTCCTCACAGAGGCAGCGCGCGATACAAATTGTCTCCGTGTTATCTTGCTTTGTTGTATTTTACGCCGAGCGGCGCATCCTCGCCGAGCAGCTCGGACACCGTCACAAACTCGTAGCCCTGCTTTGCGAGCTTATCGATGATGATGCAGAACGCCTCATACGAGTTGTCGTAGATCTCGTGCATGAGGATGATCTTGCCTCTTCCCGCCGTGGATACGACATTGTTGATGATGGTGTTGATATTCTCATCGCGCTCCGCATCAGTCGTACGCTTCTTGAATCTCCAGTCCGAGGAGTCGCAGGACCAGTTGACGACATAGAGCGGACTGCTCTTGATACGCTCCTCGCTGATCCGGCCTCCCGGAGGACGCATCATCGTAGGCGCTACTCCGGTAACCTCCAGGATCTTATCGTAGGTCTTGTCGATCTCTTCGTGATACACCTTATCGGAACAGGTGTCATAGTAGTTGTCATGCGTCCACGCGTGGATCTGCACTTCCATGCCGGCATCCACAAGCTCCTTCAGCTGCGGACCGGTGGTCTCGTTGATCCGGTTGCCGACGACAAACCAGGTTGCCTTGGCATTGTACTTCTGCAGCACCTCAAGGAACTTCGGCGTCAGCTTCGAATACGGTCCGTCGTCAAAGGTGAACGCGATCAGTTTTCTTCCGTCATCCGGCGTCGGTGTCGGCGTGGATGTCGGGCCGTCGGGCGTCGGCGTCGGGGTCGGCGTCGACGTCATCGTAGGCGTCGGCGTATCTATGGGTGTCGGCGAGAGCGTCGGTGTCGGTGTGGATGTCGGTTCCGGCGTCACCGTGGGCGACGGTTTCGGCGTCGGAGACTTGTCCCCGTTGTTTTTGCCCGAGGAATACATCCCGTACGAAACTGCGCATACAAGCCCGATCAGCAGTATCGCCGTAAACGTCAGGAATATCTTTTTGTTGCGCTCCACGCGCTGAATATACTCGCGTTGTTCTTTGGTCAGTTTTCTGTGTCCGTTCTTCCCGGAACGCTGCGTTGCCATAGTTATCTCCTCTCCACTCCTCGGAAAATGCTTGCATTTTCCGACCGTATGCGCTATAATGCACCCATACACGCAGATATAGTACATCGGTAGTATATCAGCTTCCCAAGCTGAGGAGGCGGGTTCGATTCCCGTTATCTGCTCACCGCGATGCCTTCCTTACGGGGAAGGCATTTTTGCACCTGCACATACATAAATAACTATACTGCAAAAGCACCCTCTTTTCAATATTTTTTTAACTTATCATTTACTTTTTTCGTGCTTACCGTTATAATAATGAAGACGCTGATCATGCCCTGCGGCTCTTCGGCGGCATCCCGCAAACTAGTGTTTCGGAGGTCTGTATGGGAGAATATTCCACATCTACAGGGTCGTCTGCGGGCGAGAACGGGATCAAGAGGATCCCGATGAATTCCGTCTGGACGGCTGTTGAAAACTGTATGGCGAAGAAGGATTACGCGACGGCGAAGGCAGTGCTTGCCGAGGCCGGACGCGAAGCTGCATCCTACGGTGACCTGTCCGGTCAGCTGCAGGTACTGCACGAGCGCATTGCCCTCACCCGCCGGCTCGGTGAATTCAAAGAGTGCGACAGTTTATGCAACCGCGCGCAGGAAGTGCTGACTCAGCTGAATATGCAGTCCACTCCCGCTGCCGCCAAGATCTACATCAACATTGCCGACACGCTGATCCTCGAAGAGCGTTACCGCGATGCCATCCGTTTCCTTGAGCCCGCCTGTGCGATCCTCAAGGGTCACGAGGAGACATCCAAGAGCCCTGCCCTCGCAGGCGCCTGCAACAGCTTAGGACTTGCGCTCACCGCGATCGGTGAGTACGAGGCAGCTTCGAAGCAGTACGAAGAGGCGCTCGCCGTTCTCCTTGCCAATCCTGCCTGCATCCTTGACACCGCAACAACGCATGTCAACCTTGCTCACCTGGTCAGCGTATGGACGAACGATGAGGAGGAGGTCAACTCGAACCTGATCACGGCGTTCAAGCTCCTCGACAGCAAGGATCTCGCGCACGACTACCGCTACGCGGACACCTGCTTAAGCTGTGCGGAAAGTTTTGAGTACTTCGGTTTCTTCCTCTACAAAAATCAACTGCGGAAGCGCGCCGCCGATGTGTACGGTGAGAACGAATAAGATTTGACGGGCAAACCGCTTCAATGTGGTTTGCCCTTTTTTTACAATCCAAGCGAGGAGGTTCTTCCCCCATGAAGATCAAATTAGACCATGTAACCAAGCGGTTCCCGAACCGCAACAAGAAGATCCGCGAGGACGTCATCGCCGTCAACGATTTTACGTTTGATATCCCCGACGGCAAGCTGATCGGTCTCCTCGGCCCCTCCGGCTGCGGCAAGAGCACCACGCTCAACCTGATCAGCGGCCTCGAGATGCCGACCGCGGGCCGCATCTACTTCGGCGACACCGATGTCACCGACCTTCCCGCGGAAAATCGCGGTGTCGGCCTGGGGTTCCAGCACTACGCCCTCTACCCGCACCTGACCGTGCTCGACAACATCACCTTCCCTCTCGGAAACCTCCGCGGCGCGGAGAAGCTCACGAAGGAGCAGATGCGCGCGAAGGCGATGGAGGTCGCGAAGCTCGTGCAGATCAGCGAGCTCATGGAGCGCCGCCCGAGCGAGCTCTCCGGCGGCCAGCAGCAGCGTGTCGCGATCGCCCGCGCGCTTGTGAAGATGCCGAGTGTTCTCCTCCTCGACGAGCCCCTCTCCAACCTCGACGCGCGACTGCGCCTTCAGACCCGCGAGGAGCTTGCCCGCATCCAGAAGGAAACCGGCATCACGACGATCTTCGTCACCCACGACCAGGAGGAGGCCATGAGCATCAGCGACCTCATCGTCGTGATGAAGGACGGTGTCATCCACCAGATCGGCAAGCCGCAGGAGGTCTACGACAAGCCGTGCAACCTCTTCGTCGCCAAATTCCTCGGAACGCCGCCCATCAATGTCTTCGAGGGCACGCTCAAAAAGGGAACGCTCTATATCGGCGACGAGGCCGTGCTCGATGTGAAGCTCACGGAAAATGATGCATCCGACGATAAAAAAGCCAAGGCAAAGCAGGCAGACAGTGACCGCACTGTCTGGGTCGGCATCCGTCCCGAAGGGTTTGTTCCCGACGCGGAAGGCCCTCTCTCCTGCTCGCTCTCGAAGATCGAGGTCATGGGCCGCGACACGAGCGTCGTCTCAACGCATCCCGCATTTGTCGGCACGACGATCCGCTCGATCATCCCGTCCGAGGACGCCGCAGGCATCGAAGGCGAGACGGTCCGCTTCCGCTTAAAGCCCGCCAAGGTATGTCTCTTCGACCATGAGACCGAGGAGACGATCCCGTTTGAAGCACGCTGAGGAGGTCCCCATGAAACAGAGTAAATACAAGGGGTGGCTATACCTGCTGCCCGCCATCATTTTCCTCGGTGTGTTCATGGTCTACCCGCTGATCGACGTCATCGTGTACTCCTTCGAGGAGGGCTACAATTTCGTCTCGCAGACCTCCACCGGGACCGGCCTGTACAACTACCGCTACGTCCTGCACGACACCTATTTCGTGCAGGCGCTCAAGAACACCTTTGTCCTTGTGATCATCACCGTGCCGGTCTCCACGGGCCTGGCGCTTCTCATAAGCCTTGCCCTGAGTTCGGTGAAACCGCTCCGGAACCTCTTCCAGACCGTGTATTTTCTGCCGTACGTGACCAACACCCTCGCAGTCGGTCTGGTGTTCATGGTGCTCTTCAAGAAGACCGAGTACTCCGACGGCATGATCAACTTGCTGATCCACTTCTTCGGCGGCAGCACCGTCGACTTCATCGACGGCCCGCACTGGGCGAAAATGCTCGTCATGTGCATCTACACCGTCTGGATCGTGCTCCCGTTCAAGATTCTCATCCTCACCAGCGCCCTCGCGTCCGTGAAGGAGGACTACTACCGGGCGGCGCGCGTGGACGGCACGAGGCCGTCGCGCATCTTCTTCCGCATCACGCTCCCGATGATCTCGCCGATGATCTTCTACCTGATCATCACCGGCTTTATCGGCGCGTTCAAGGCCTACAGCGATGAAGTCGCCCTGTTCGGCACCGACCTCAACTCGGCCGGCATGAACACCATGGTCGGCTACATCTACGATATGCTCTACGGCAACAGCGGCGGCTACCCGTCGTTCGCTTCCGCTGCCGCACTGATCCTCTTCGCCGTTGTGTTCACCATCACCTGCATCAACCTGATGGTGAGCCGCAACAACGTGCATTACTAGGAAAGGAGGTTACCGAGATGGCTGATACTGAGAAAAACCGGGATATCATCGACGAGACTCCCGAACTTTCGGATATTACGGAAAAAGCTCCTGCCGAGGCGGAAGCAACCTCCGTCGACACCGCGGCGATCCAATCGACCTACGACGAGATCGAGCGCAGGGCACGCCGCAGGAAGATCATCCGCAGCGCGTTACTGTACATTTTCCTCACGATCTGCGCGATCGCCGTGCTCTTCCCGTTCTACTGGATGCTCTTAACCTCCTTCAAAACGCAGAGCGCGTACAACGGCGAGGCCGTGCCGAAGTTCTACGTGGCGGAGCCCACCGGCGCGAACTATAAGGAAGCCTTCACCGCGGTGCCGCTTGCCGGGTACTTCCTGAACACATTGATCTACACGGTCGTGACGACGGCCCTGATGATGATCGTCATCGTGCCCGCGGCATTTGCCTTCGCGCGCATGCGCTTCCCGGGCCGCAACCTTGTGTTCTCGCTGTTTTTAAGCCTGATGATGATCCCGAGCGAGCTTGTGATCATCACGAACTATGTCACGATCACCTCGTGGAACATGCGAAACACCTTCGCCGGTCTGATCCTGCCCTCCATAACGAGCGTGTTTTACATCTACCTGCTGAAGGAAAATTTCGAGCAGATCCCGGAGGAGCTCTACAAGGCCGCCAAGGTCGACGGAACCTCCGACTTCAAATACCTGCTGCGCGTGATGGTGCCGGTCGCCAAGCCGACCATCGTCACCATCACGATCCTCAAGGTCATCGAGTGCTGGAACGCGTACGTTTGGCCGCGCCTGATCACGGATGACCGCAGCCGCTACCTCGTCTCCAACGGAATTCAGGAAATCCGCCAGAGCGGCTTCGGCCGGGACAACATCCCCGCCATGATGGCCACCGTCGTGGTCGTCTCCGTGCCGCTCATCGTGCTGTTCCTCGTGTTCCGCAACAAGATCATGGAGGGCGTTTCGAGAGGAGGTACCAAGGGATGATCCGAACGAAACATACTCATGCGGACGGTGCCCGCTCACGCGGAGCACTCATTTTCCGAAAACTACTGCGGACGGCGCTGATCATGTCCGTCCTGACCGCCGCACTTCTCCTCTCCGGCTGCCACAAGAGCAGCAAGCGCGTGGCGTTCACGGTGCCGAAGGAGTTCGACACGAGCAAGGAATACACCATTACCTTCTGGGCGAAAAATGATACGAACATCACGCAGGTCAACGTCTACGAGAAGGCCATCGCCGACTTTGAGAAGCTGTACCCCAACGTGCATGTCGTGCTGAAGAAATACACCGACTACGCGATGATCTACCAGGATGTCATCACGAACATCGCGACGGACACGACGCCGAACGTGTGCATCACCTACCCCGACCACATCGCGACGTACCAGAAAGGCAACAACGTCGTCGTCAACCTCGACAGCCTGATGTATGACGTCAATTACGGTCTCGGGGGCAGCAAGCTTCTCTTCGACGGTCCCACCGCAGAGGAGATCGTGCCGAAATTCCTCGACGAATGCCGCATCGGCGGCTCGGTCTACGCGCTGCCGTACATGCGCTCCACGGAAGCGCTGTACATCAACAAGGATCTCGTGACGAAACTCGGCTACGACATCCCCGACATTGTGACGTGGGATTATGTCTGGGAGGTTTCGGAGGCCGCCATGGCCAAGGACGGCGACACGTTCGTTGTCAACGGCCAGACGACACTGATCCCGTTCATCTACAAGTCCACCGACAACATGATGATCTCGATGCTCTGGCAGAAGCACGCGGATTACTCCGACGACGAAGGCCATGTCCTTCTCTTCAACGACGACACGAAGGACATCCTCTACTCCATCGTGCCCCACGCCAAATCCCGTGCGTTCTCGACGTTCAAGATCTCGAGCTACCCGGGCAACTACTTAAACGCCGGCCAGTGCATTTTCGCCATTGACTCCACGGCGGGCGCCACCTGGATGGGCACCGACGCGCCGAACTCCGACATCTGCTCCGACGATATCCGAAGCTTCGAGACCGTCGTACGGCCGATCCCGCAGTACGACACATCGGATCCGTACATGATCTCCCAGGGCCCGTCGCTGTGCATCTTCAACAAGGAGGATGAGGGCGAGGTCATGGCTTCGTGGCTGTTCATGCAGTTCATGCTCACGAACGAGGTTCAGATCTCCTACTCCCAGACCGAGGGCTACGTCCCGGTCACGACGAAGGCGCAGGAAAGCGAGGAGTACAAGTCGTATCTCGCCGCCGAGGGCACGGACAACACACTCCACTACGCCGTAAAGATCCAGGCTGCGAAGCTTCTGCTCGACAACATCGACCACACCTTCGTGACTCCGGTATTTGCCGGTTCCGCCTCCGTGCGTGAAGCCGCGGGTGAGCTCGTGGAAAATGTCACCCGCTCCGTACGGCGCAAGAAAACCGTCGACGATGCCTTCATCGCACAGCTCTACGAGGACACGGCGGCTCTCAAGCACCTCGACCAGATCACGGTGACCGAGGCGGACAACCGCGCCGCAGGAGCGCTTCCGAAGGCCTCAAAGGTACTGCTGATCGCGCTTGTCGTAACGTGGATTGGACTGATTGTTATATATTTTATGAGAAGAAAGCACAACAATTAGTAAAATTGACACTATTTATTTTTCGCGATTCTCTGTATAATATGGACGTACGCGGTTATGAAGCGCGAGCCTCATTTTCCGCATAACAAGTCGCGGCGGATATGCGTATGTCCGCTGCACAGCTTAAGACAAAAAGGAGAATGACAATGAAAAAGTTATTCGCAGTTCTGGCGATCCTTGTTTTGTCTCTCGGTCTTCTCGCCGCATGCGGCAAGGACAACAAAACTGAGACGCCTACCAACACGCCTACTACGGCAGCTACCGAAGCTCCGAAGGATACCCCTACGGAAGCTCCTGCTACCCCTACGGAAGTTCCCGCAACTCCCACTCCTACGGAAGCTCCTTTCGATCCCGCAGCCAAGGGCGAGGGCGTTATGACCTACGCTCAGTACGATGCGGCAGCGGACGATGACGAGATCGTGATCGAGTGCTTCGTTCAGGCTCATCAGTCCTGGTGGGACAACAAGATCACCGTTTA
>CADBLW010000185.1 GCA_902795625.1 uncultured Lachnospiraceae bacterium
TCCTTTTCTTCGTTCACGACCACGAACTGCAGCCGCTTGTACTTCTTGACCTTGGTGTGCATCATCAGGTCACGCGGGCCGTCGTAGGTGTCGAACGAGAAGTTATCAAAATCGCAGTCCTCAAAACTGAACTTTGACCAGCTGCCCGACGCTGCGAGCCGCTCCGTGTCCTCGTCCTTGAGCACCCACACCTGCGCGCTCGTCCTTGCGTGCGGCTTGATCGTCACGCCGGCGCCGCGCTTGATCATGGTTTTCTGCACCGTGGCGTCGCCGTCGTCGTCCACCTTCGTGGCCCAAACAGCGCGGATCGCCTCTCCATCGTCGGAATACCGCGCCATGCCCTCATAGTCCGTGTTGAATCGGCAGATCCGTCCATCCGATGTGCCGAACCACAGGTGCTCGTCCGGGCCGTCATACTGCACGCAGAAGCAAGTCGCCGGGATGTTGTCCCAGTAATAGCCCTCATAGCTGTACTCGTTCGCGGAGTTGTAGCGGTAGCTCTTCGCCTGCTTGCCGTCCAGAACGTACACAGAGCCGTCCGGGAAGCTCAGAAGGTACATGCCCCTCCATACGACCGCGTGCGCCTTGTCGGGCTTCTCCTGCCGCGTGAGCGCGCCGTTGAGGAAGTAGCTTCGCTGCTGCGCGATGCGCTCGGAGGTGTAGAGCGAGGTCGTCAGCGCATAGACGCCTGTGCCTGACAGCAGCACGGGTTCCTCCGGCATGGCCGCAAACGCCCGCTTGGAGACAGCGCCGACGCCCGCCAGAGCTGCCCGCTGCGTAAACTGCACCTCGCCATTGCTGTCGATGGTCCCGCTTCTCAGAAAAACGGTGCTGTCCTGCGGATGCGGCGCCTTAATGATGCCGAGACTCGAGCCCATCCGCACATAGCCCATGATCGGACTCGATTCCAGGCCGACCGTCGCATAGCGCAGATCGGGGATATAGGTCGGATCGTTCAAGCCGCTCGTCCAGTCCATATTCGGATAGTCCGGATTCCCGGAGAGCACCACGCGGTCCGTAGAGTTTACGCCATAGGCCGTGATGATCGTGCATTTCCGTATTTTGTCCGCATAGCCGCTCACTGTATGCGGATAGGTAATCTCCACATTGTCCGCCTGCCCTGCCTCCGGCGCTGCCGGCGCGGTTTCAAAGGTGATCTTCCCGGCCGCGCGGTCAGCCGTCCAGCCGCTCACGGTCACGCCGTTCACCTTTACGGTGATATCTCCCTCGGCGTCTGCCGTGTCGTCGAGCACATACTCGGTCGATGTGCCGTCCGCGAGAAAGAGATTGCGCCGGTATCTGCCGACGAGGTTGATGTCCTCATAAGGTCTTCCGCCGCCGGCAGGATCGCGGGAGATCACCGTCGTCGGGATGTAAGCGGTGTCGGATCGCGTCACGTCCGTCACGGTCTCGCCGTCCCACTTGAGCAGCTCCCCGCCGGTCACGATCCAGAAGCGCCCGCCCAGCGCCACGCCCTGGCTCGGGCCGTTATGTGCCCCTTCATAGCGTTTCACAGGCGCACTGCTCTGCTCCGTCCAGCTCCAAAACTCCGTTCCGATGTGCGCCAGAAAGAGCGTCACGCCGTTGAATTTGCCGGTATAGATTCCGTTCACACGTGCGCTTGCCGGATGGAATATCGTCCGCCATCCGAGACGTTTCTCCGGCATTCCGCCCTCATCGGAGATCATGTTGATGCAATAGGGAGACCGCTTCGGGTTCACGTTCGACGGGTCAGATGAAAAATCCGCGCCGTGAAAGCGGTTATAGATCGTCGTCCTGATCGACAGTCCCGCTCGTCTCGCCATGTATCGTGCCTCCTTTCTCGTCAGACCGGGCTTGCTCCATTTCGCCGCCGTGACCGCCGCCTCCATATCCGCGCCCCCGGTCTTCCTCTCCAAATCGGGCAGGCGTGCCCGATTTGGCTTCCTAAGGAAGGGCGGATGTTATCCGCCCTCTCCGTCTTTTTTGTCCTTATCCTTATCTTCTGAGAAATAGTAAGTGTTCATCTGGTCCAGCTTGTCCTTCCATCTTGTCGGCACAGGTACTCCCAGAAGGGCGAGATTTTCCGTAATGCTCACTGCTTCCATGAACGAAATGTAGATGGCGATCCCAGCCACAATCTCCGGCGGAAGGCTCATTGCAACACCGAACAGCTCTCCGACAAGAATCGCAAACA
>CADBLW010000186.1 GCA_902795625.1 uncultured Lachnospiraceae bacterium
CGGCACGCCTGCCGCCTCCAGAGCTTCGCGGGCCGCCGAAAAATCCTCCGGTGCGGTGATGACCTCGTACGAGTCCTCCTCGTCCGAAAAATCCTCCGCTCCCGCGTCAAGTGCAAGCATCATCAGCTCGTCGGGATCCATGTCGAAATCTTCCTTGTCGATGATGATCTGACCCTTCTCATCGAACATGTACGACACGCAGCCCATCGGACCGACGCTGCCCTGTCCCTTGGTGAACGCCGCGCGAACGTTGGCCGCGGTACGGTTCTTGTTGTCCGTGAGCGCATCGACGATAATGGCGGTACCCTTCGGCCCGTAGCCCTCGTAGGATACGAACTCGTAGTTGACCGCATTTGCGTCGCCGGCCGCCTTCTTGATGCTCCGCTCGATGGTGTCGTTGGGCATGTTGTTGGCCTTCGCCTTGGCAACGATATCCTTCAGCTTGGAGTTGTTGTTGACATCGGGGCCGCCCTCCTTGACGGCAACCGCGATCTCACGTCCGAGGCGCGTGAAGATCTTGCCCTTCGCGGCATCGTTCTTCTCTTTCTTGTGCTTGATGTTGGCAAATTTGGAATGTCCTGACATAACTTGCTCCTGTCTTTGTTGATTTATATTGCGGACGTTTCGTCCGAACGGCTTCGGAAAATGAACCATTCACCCTCAGAAACCGTATTTAACGTATTTAGCGAGCCGCGTGTTATCTGCGGCTCTTCCGGGAGGCTTTCTCCTCCGCCGCGGAGTTCATCTTCTCCTGGAGCTCCTCAAGCGCAAAGATCGCGTCCTCCTCCTCCTTGAACGCGCAGAATACCGTGTCGTCACCGGCAAGGCAGCCGACAAGCGCCTGCAGTCCGAGCGCGTCGATCGCTGCTCCGACAACCGAAGCCATGCCGGGATTCGTGCGGATCACCAGAAGATTTTTCGCGGTGTCCGCGTTGATCACGGCCTCCCTGAGCATGCGGGCATACCGCTGCGTGCGTCCGCCCTCCGAATCGCCTCTGCCGAGCACGATATACTTCTGGCGTCCGTTCTCCGCCGTGATCTTCGTGAGATTCAGCTCGCGGATATCCCGCGAGATCGTTGCCTGCGTAACCTTAACTCCGTTCTCCTTCAGAAGCGTTGCCAGCTCCTCCTGTGTCTCGATGTCATGTGTGGCAACCAGCTCCAAAATCTTGTCCTGACGATTGGATTTCATCAGATCCGTCCTTTCTGCGCCTCCCCGGCGCGCAACCTCAATACTTTGCTACACCTTTTCCTGCACTTCCGTACAAAACCATCAAAGCTTACTCTTCACGCGGTCCCAGAAGGTAACCTTTCCCACGCTTATGATCCGCGCAAAAGCCTTTCCCTTGCGGATCGTGATCTCCTGCCCCACATCCAGAAGCCCGATCTCATCTCCGTCCGCGGACACGACTGCCTCTCCCGGGATTGACCGGGATCCCCGCAGCACCCGCACCGTAATGACATCGCTGTCCGACACGGCGAGGGGTCTCGCCTTCATCGTATGCGGACAGATCGGCGTGATCAGCAGGATCGCCGCGTGCGGCTGAACGATCGGTCCGCCCGCGCTCAGGCTGTAACCTGTCGAGCCGATCGGCGTGGAAATGATAACACCGTCGCTCTGGTAATCGGACACGATCTCCCCGTTGACGAGCACCTGCAGATGGATCAACCGGGAAAATCCGTTTCGCGACACGACAACCTCGTTCATCGCGACGGCTTCAATGTGCCTCTCATCCCAGTCAATGTCCAGCGGGCTTGCGTACAGCTCCCGGTATTCGTCGCGCACGACCTTCTCGAGCGCCTCCTCCGCGTCG
Organism: uncultured Lachnospiraceae bacterium; assembly: GCA_902795625.1. GTDB lineage: Bacteria > Bacillota > Clostridia > Lachnospirales > Lachnospiraceae > ISDg. Next base: position 1,815 of record CADBLW010000186.1, read on the forward strand.
TGATACTCCGCGGTTGTCAGAAAACCGAGATTGCCGAGGTTGATCCCGAGAACAGCGGAGTTCTTCGTCAGCAGCGCTTTCGAGGCGTGCAAAAATGTACCGTCTCCCCCGAGAACCACCGTGCACTCGATGTCCTCCGGCATGTCCGCGAACCGCGTCGCCGTATCCTCTCCGGGGATCATCGGATCACAATGCCATACGCTGCATCCGCGTTCCGTCAGAAACCTCGTCAGCTCCGCAACATAATGCCCGTTCGGATCCTTCTCATTGTTAGCGATGATGCAAAAACGCTTCATGAACCGTCCTCTCCGCATCGATTGCCGTTATATGATTCCTTCGCTGCTCCGCCAACCCTGTTGACGGCTGCGAAGCCTCCGGCAGCTCTGCATTTGCCGCCGTATCCGGTGCGGCAGACTCCGTCTCCGGCTCATACACGGCGTACAAAAGGTACTCAATATTTCCGTTCTGTCCGCGGATCGGCGAATCGGTCAGATGCATCGCGTGCAGTCCGACGGCCTGCGCCGCCTCCAGCACTCTCCGAAGCACCTCCGCGTGAACCTTCGGGTCCTTCACCACGCCTTTCTTTCCGACATGGCTTCTTCCCGCCTCAAACTGCGGCTTGATCAGGCATCCGATCTCCGCTCCCGGCGTCAGCAGGTTTGCCACGCAGGGCAGGATCATCGTGAGTGAGATAAAGGAGACATCGATCCCCGCAAAATCCACCGTACCGCCCAGCCGGTCCGCCGTGACCGTCCGGATGTCCGTCTGTTCCATCACAACAACTCTGGGATCGGCCCGCAGCGTATCCGCCAGCTGGTCGGTGCCCACATCCACCGCGTACACCTTCGACGCGCCGCGCCGCAGCATCGCCTCGGTAAAGCCTCCCGTGGAGGCACCGACATCGATGCAGCGAAGCCCTTCCAAAGACGGCTTGTACAATGAGAGCAGCTTCTCCAGTTTCCTGCCGCCGCGTCCCACGAAATCGCCGTCATCGCCGGTCACGGCGATCTCCGCGTCATCCGGGATCATCGTTCCCGGCTTGCTCACGACCGCGCCGTTCACCGACACGTTTCCGGAGATGATCTTCTCCCGCGCTTTCTCCCGGGAAGCCGTCATCCCGCGGTTAACCATACATACATCCAACCGTATCTTCACAGAAGCCCCCGTATCCGCTCAGCGATCGCTTCCGCGTCCAGTCCGCACCTGCGGATTAATTCTTCGCGGGAACCGTGAGCGAGGAAACCGTCCGGAGCCGAGATCACCGAGACGCGCAGAGGAAGTCCCTGCTCCTCTACCCACGCGGCAACCGCTTCTCCGTAGCCGCCTGCGGCCACACCTTCCTCCACGGTAACAAGCACTTTATGTGTCCCTGTAAGTCCGCGGATCCACTCCTGATCAAACGGAGCGACAAATCTCGCGTCCGCGATCGTCGGGGTGATACCGTCCTTCTCCAGCAGCTCCGCCGCCACGTCGACGGTCGATCTCATCGGTCCTACGAAACTTACGGCGACATCCTTCCCGCGCACGATCTCGTGACAGCGGCCGGTCTCCGGCGCCTCGTCATAGGGCTCGATATCGCTGTCCTGGGATCCCTTCGGATACCGGATTGCCACCGGACCGTCAACCGTCAGCGCGTAGCAGAGCATTTTCCGAAGCTCCGACGCGTTGGACGGTGCAAGCACCGTCATGCCGGGCATGGAAGTGAGAAAACTGATATCAAACAGACCCTGGTGCGTCTCGCCGTCGTGCGGCACGATGCCCGCCCGGTCAACCGCGAAGATGACCGGCAGCTTCTGCAGACACACATCGTGAAGGATCTGGTCATACGCTCTCTGTAAAAACGTCGAATAGATGCACACGACAGGCCGTAACCCGCTGGCCGCCATTCCCGCGGCAAAGGTCACCGCGTGCTCCTCGGCAATCCCGACATCGAAACACCGCCCCGGATAATCAGACGCAAACTCGGTCAGTCCGGTCCCGCTCGCCATCGCTGCCGTGATGCACACGATATCCGGGCGCTTCAGTGCCAGGCGGGAGATCTCACGTCCGAAGACCGCCGTATAGGACGGCACTTCCGAAACCTCTCGCACCTTGCCGGTCGCAAGCCGGAACGGCTCGATCCCGTGGAACCTGCACGGCTCCGCCTCGGCGAAGGAATAGCCCTTGCCCTTCTTGGTGATCACATGGATCAGCACACCGCCGCGCACCTTGGCTGCCGCCTGCAGCGCCATGGTGATCTCCGCAACATTATGACCGTCCACCGGTCCGAAATAGGTGAGCCCCATCTCCTCGAAAAAATCGCCGGGGATCATGATCTGACGGATGGAGTCCTTGGTCTTCTTGATGCCCTTCGCGAGCGCACCGCCGATGTTGGTGCGGTTCAGTTTGCGCTCCACGCTGCTTTTCAGATTCAGGTATCCCTGCGTCATGCGCAGGTGGCCGAGATAGTTCGCGATTCCTCCGACATTTTTCGAGATTGACATCTCATTGTCGTTGAGGACAACGATCACGTTCGTGCCGAACCGCCCGATATTGTTGAGCGCCTCGTACGCCATCCCGCCCGAGAGCGATCCGTCGCCGATGACCGCGACCACACGGTTCTTCTGTCCCTTCAGATCGCGCGCCATCGCCATGCCGGC
>CADBLW010000187.1 GCA_902795625.1 uncultured Lachnospiraceae bacterium
CGCGGCGACGATCGCATCGTGCTCAGCAACCCTACCGACAGGGACGTACCCCTGGCAGGCTACACGCTCACCGACGGCGGCACGGACGCCGCGGGTGACGACCGCGTTTACACCATACCGAACGGGACCGTGATCCCCGCGAACGGCACGCTTTGCATCTATTGTGTCAAGGCGACGGCCGATGCGACGGACGGCACTGCGGACGATACGTCCGATATTCCGGCCGGTGCGCTGACCTGCCCCTTCAAGCTCTCCAAGGGTGACACGCTCACCCTCGCCGATGCTTCGGGCAAGAAGCTGGTCACCATGGACATTCCGAACCTTCACAGCGGCTTTGTGTACCGCCGCAACATCTACACCAAGGAGTACCGCGAGGAGCGCGAGTGATTTTCCGGAAAATGTCTCTTTTCTCTTGACAAGGGAACTGTTCACGGGTTTAATTAGTGAATTGCATAACCGAGATCAAGCCGCCGAGTGGATATGCCCCTCGGCGGCTTACCGTCTGAATAAAAGGAATCAAAATGGAATCTAATACCCCCATGAGTCAAAAAGAGAACAAGATGGGCGTCATGCCCATTCCGAAGCTTCTGGTGAGCATGTCGCTGCCGATGGTGGCATCGATGCTCGTGCAGGCACTCTACAACGTTGTCGACAGCATCTTCGTTTCGAAGTACGACCAGGACGCGATGACCGCGGTGACGCTGGCGTTTCCCGCGCAGACGCTGCTGATCGCCATGGGCGTGGGCACCGGCGTCGGTATCAACGCGCTGCTCTCGTTCAACCTCGGGCGCAAGGATCAGAAGGGTGTCAACCGCGCGGCGACGCACGGCATTTTCCTCTACATCATCTACGCCGTCGTCTTCTGCATCGTCGGCTTCACGCTGGCCGAGCCCTTCATCCGCTCGCAGTTCAACGCAAAGGATTTTGCGGAAAATTACGACGTCACGGTGAAGACCATCGGCTACGGCCGCGACTACCTCTCCATCGTCATGGGTCTCTCCTTCGGTGTGTTCTTCCAGGTGCTCTTTGAGCGTCTGCTGCAGTCCACCGGCAAGACGATCTACGCGATGATCACACAGGGAACGGGCGCCATCATCAACATTTTCCTCGACTACGCTCTCGTGTTCGGCCACTTCGGACTGCCCCGCATGGGTGTCAAGGGTGCCGCGATCGCGACCGTCATCGGTCAGATGGTTGCCGCCTGCCTCGGCCTGATCTTCAACCTCACGAGAAACAAGGAAGTCAGCATCTCGATGCGCGGTTTCCGCATCCACGGCGAGACGATCCGCGACATCTACAAGGTCGCTTTCCCGAGCATTCTGATGCAGGCCATCGCCTCGGTCATCACGTATGTACTGAACCTGCTCATCGGCGGTTTCTCCAAGGACGCCGTCACCGTGTTCGGTATCTACTTCAAGATACAAAGCTTCATTTTCATGCCGGTCTTCGGTTTCAACTCCGGCATGGTACCGATCCTCGCGTACAACTACGGTGCACAGCGGAAGAAACGAATGCTTGAGACGCTGCGCTTAAGCTACTTCATCGCCGCAGGCATCATGATCGTCGGCACGGTGCTGTTCTGGGTGTTCCCCCGCCAGCTGCTGACGCTGTTCAGCGAGAACGAAGAGTCGCTCGAAACACTCGTAAAATACGGTGTGCCCGCGTTCCACTACATCAGCCTACACTTCCTGTTCGCGTCGTTCTCGATCATCACGATCTCCGTGTTCCAGGCACTCGGCAACGGTCTCTACGCCACCATCGTGTCGTTCTGCCGTCAGGTTGTCATCCTGCTGCCGGTGGCGTGGTTCATGGCCAAGGTTGTGAAGAAGCTCGACTGCCTGTGGCTCTCCTACCCCATCGCCGAGATCGTGTCCGCCCTGCTTTGCGTCGTGTTCCTCGTGAAGATCTACCGCAAGCAGATTGCGCCGCTTCCGGATTGATGCCGGTCATGCAACATACTTGAAGACAAATGACTCCGTGCCGCAGATCCGCCGCACGGAGTTTTTTATTGCACTCGTTGTCCGGGCCCATTTTTCACTCGTTGTTTGGGCTCATTTTTCACTCGTTGTTTGGGCTCATTTTCCGAGCGATCCGGGCGCGATACCCGGCTTCCCCTCTGCGCGGTCCGCAGCCGCCCGTCTCCTTGACTTTTCGGAAAATGCGTCTATAATTTTACTTGTTAAAACTACCCGGAATATCTCTTCTTCCGGGACTGAAATCAAGGAGGTATGCCGGGACCGCACCGCGGCTTCGGCAGTTGTCCGGCGGAGACACACGCTGTCTTCCCGGTCACAGGAAAAAACATGAAAAAACTTTTGATACTTTTGCTTGCGCTCGGCCTGTGCGCGTGTCTGGCCGCATGCGGGGACGATACTGACTCACGCGACTCAAAGAAAAACGACAGCGGCAAAAAGACCGCAACCCCTACCGAAGCGCCGACTCCGACGAAGGAGCCCACGGAGGTTCCCGCTGAGCCGACACCCACGGAGGCACC
>CADBLW010000188.1 GCA_902795625.1 uncultured Lachnospiraceae bacterium
CAGGTAGAAGACATCGCCCGGGTACGCCTCACGTCCCGGCGGTCTCTTGAGCAGAAGCGACAGTGTACGGTAAGCCGCCGCGTGCTTGGAAAGATCGTCGTAGATGATCAGGACGTCCTTTCCCTGCTCCATCCACTCCTCGCCGATAGCGCATCCCGCATAGGGAGCGATATACTGCAGCGGCGCAAGCTCACTCGCGGTCGCCGCAACGATCGTCGTGTAGTCCATCGCGCCGTATTCGTTGAGCGTCTTCACGATGTTGGCAACCGTGGACGCCTTCTGGCCGATGGCAACGTAGATGCAGAGAACATTTTCCTCTTTCTGATTGATGATGGTATCGATCGCGATGGCGGTCTTGCCGGTCTGGCGGTCGCCGATGATCAGCTCACGCTGTCCGCGTCCGATCGGGATCATGGAGTCGATTGCCTTGATACCGGTCTGCAGAGGCGTGTCAACGCTCTTACGGCTGATAACGCCGCTGGCGACACGCTCGATCTGGCGGTGTGCCGTCGCCGCGATGGGTCCCTTGCCGTCGATCGGCTGCCCGAGCGCGTTCACGACGCGGCCGAGCATGCAGTCGCCTACCGGCACCTCGATAACGCGGCCGGTGGTCTTCACGATGTCACCCTCGCGGATCAGCGCGGTATCGCCCATCAGAACGGCACCGACGTTGTCCTGCTCAAGGTTCATCACCATTCCGTAGATGTCGTTGGGGAACTCCAGGAGCTCGCCCTGCATCGCATTTTCCAAGCCGTGGATACGCGCGATACCGTCCGCGACCTGGATCACGGTTCCTACATCGGATACCACAAGTTTCGTACTGTATCGTTTGATCTGCTCGCGGATGACGGAGCTGATCTCTTCCGGTTTCATACTCAACTCTATGTACCTACCCTTCTTAGTATCTCGGGAAAATGAAACCCTCCGCCGGGCAGCCTGCGCCTTCCGGCACGGTCCTCCGCGGAAAATCCTTCCCGGTAAAATTCATATTGTACGGCGTCAGATCTGGATCTGCATCAGTTCCTTCTGCAGCCCGTCGAGCTGGGTGCGCACACTCGCGTCCAGCACGCGGTCGCCGATGCGGATCACGATGCCTCCGATCAGGGATGCGTCGATCGCGTACTCCACCTCGAGCTCGCGATACCCTGTCGTAGCCAGAAGCTTCTCCTCCACGCGGGCGCGCTGCTGCGGGGTCAGTGCAAGCGGCGTCGTCACCTTCGCGATGCCGATCCCCTTGTACTCCTTCGCCTCGCTGATCATGTCGCGGAGCATGTCGGGCAGCTCCTTGTGCCGTCCGTTGCGCACCGCAAGCACGATAAAGCCCGTCATGTCATCGCTGACCCGGCCTCCGAAGCACTGTTCGGTAAATGCCTGTTTCTCCTCGGGAGTGATCTTCGGATGCTCATACAGCCTGAGTACATCCGGATTGTCCGCAAGTACCGTAAGCACGGTCTGCGCCTCCGCAAGAAGCCTGTCTACGGTTCCCTCCGAAACAGCGATCTCAAACAGGGCATGTCCGTATGTGCTGCTCACTACTCCTGCCATGTCGAATCACCCATTTCTTTAAGGACCGAATCCAAAAGCTGTTCCTGTTTTTCGGCGGTCATGGTGTCCGAGACGAACCGTCCGGCCATCTCCGTCGCCACCGTGATCATTTCCTTCTTTACGTCGTCCCGTACGCGGCTCTTCTCGAGCTCGATCTCGCGCTGCGTGCGCTCCATGATGCGGGCGGACTCGGCGTTGGCCGCGTCGATGATCTCGCTCTCGCGGCGCTTTGCCTTGCGCTTTCCGTCGCTCAGGATACGGTCAACCTCCGCGTCGGCGTCCTTCAGGCGGGCGTCGTACTCCGCCTTGAACTCCATCGCTTCCCTCTTCTCCGCGGCTGCCGTGGAGAGGTCGGATTCGATGCGCTCCTGGCGCTTGCGGAGGAAGTCCCGCGCGGGATTGAACACAAAATAGGACAACAAAAAGAACAGGAAGAACACGGCAAGTGCTAAGATCAGGGCGTCGAAGATGATCTGCAGGTCAAGCCCGAAGATTTTCCCCGTCATACCCTCATCCGTGGCCAGGAAAGCCAATTGTGCCATCAAACCGTTCACTACTGTTCCCTCCTTTTCGACAGCGCTGTCCGCGGCCGTCGAAAGTGTTCTTGCAATCCTGCGGCGAAATTAAGCCCAGGGATTAACGAAGATCAACAGAATTGCAACGATGAGGGAATACAGACCTGTCGTCTCGGCAATTGCCTGTCCGAGGATCATGGTTCCCATAACGGTTCCTCTTGCACCGGGGTTACGACCTACGGCAGCGGCACCCTGGCCTGCTGCGATACCCTGGCCGATTCCGGGGCCGAGGCCGGCGATCATAGCGATGCCTGCACCGAGTGCCGAGCAACCCTGTACGAATTCCTTGTTGAAGATACCATCCATTGTGAAAACCTCCTGTGGTGTTTGTTTGGTCGGGGATCAGTCCCCGTTATATGCCTTCGAGATGAAGACCATCGTAAGCATCGTAAATACATAAGCCTGGATCGCGCCCGAGAACAGGTCGAAGTACACATGTAACGCGCCCGGCCAGAGGATCAGCAGAAACTGCGGCAGCAGGTTGTACAGAAGTCCCATGATGACCGTACCGCAGAGCACGTTGCCGAAGAGACGCAGCGACATCGAGATCGGTGTCGAGATCTCGCCGATGATGTTGATCGGCGTCAGCGGGATCGGGTCAAACAGTCCCGTTACGTGCTTAAGCTTCTGATACTTGAAACCGTTGTAGTGGATCAGGAAAAATGTGATCATCGCCAGTCCGAACGTCACGCCGTAATCCGCGGTGGGCGGACGCAGTCCGAAGACGCCCGAGATGTTCGAGAAGAAGATAAACAACAGCAGCGTTCCGATGTAGTTGCGGAATTTGCCGCCGTGCTCGTCGCCCATGTTCGACATCGTTGTGTTGTCGATAAATGTGACGATCGTCTCGATGATGACCATGCAGATCCCGGGCTTTCCGTACGGATCCGACTTGCAGATCACGCGGTTGGCGAGGATCGCAAGCACGGAGATCGCGATGACCAGGATCAGCAGTGCAATGTGCGTCGATGTGATCCAGAACCGGTAGCCGAACAGCTCGAAGGAGCCGAACCCGTTGATACCGATCTTCGATCCGATGTCATTGCTCCGCGATACCGCCTCCGGCAGCTTCTGCCCCACGGGTGCCCGCATGGCCAGCGCCGAAAGCATTCCGCTTTGAAAACTCACTCTATCACCTTCCTTGGCAGCCGGCTTCCCGGCCGCAGTAACGTTATCGTCGAAGCCCTCTCACCCGCCGAAGGGGCAGCGCCCTTCCTCGTGCGGTATCGTTCGGAAAATGCTGCTATCGCAGGCCCATTTTCCGACGAAGCTTCGCAGTGAACGGCTGCAGGTACGCAGCCGGTTTGATCATGATTATGCTGAGGATGCAGCCGATGCCCGCCGTGCGGCCTAAGCCCACCATAACAGCGACTACCGACAGCAGCACCACCGCGTAACGGATGGCCGAACGGCCTCTCGCGTATCGCTCCGCGCGCTGCGGATCCATGGTCAGCGCCCAGCCGATGGACCGGTACATATGCACCAGCAGGTAGACGGCGACAACGGCTCCCACCGCGACGCCCGCGGCATACTTCCATACGGGACGCGCCCAGATCATGCCGAGCAGGAGCAGCACACACAGGGCGACGCAGCCGACCTTCAGGTCGGTGTGCACGGCCTCCGCCTCGCGGAGCTCCTCGTACGCGCGCTCGCTGTCCTCCTCGATGGGGTCAACCACGCGGTTCTCTTCTTCCGCCTCTGCCTCCTCCTCGGACAGCTCCCGGTCGATGTCCTCCGGATCACGGAGCTCCGTGGTCCCGCCGTAGGACATTTCCTTCATCACATCCCGCAGACGAGGCTGTTTTCTTCGTCCAAACATGTCAACCTTTTCTATTCTTCCAGCGAAGGAATTCCGCATCGGCCTCCGCCTGTTTCGCGTCCGCCGGTTCCGTCTTCGGCGGTTCCGGATCCTTCGCGTACTTCGCGATCAGCGACCAGACGCTTCGGAACCCGGCAGCAACGCCGAGCAGCAGGCCGACGATCGTGAGGATCGGAAGAGTGCCGAGCAGCCGGTCAAGCCCGTAACCGAGCAGTCCGCCGACCGCTATCGCGGACATCATGCAAAGTCCGATCTGCGTCACCAGAAACAGCATCCGCATCGTCTCGCCGGTTTGCTTTTTCTTTCGCGAATCGCGCATCGTGCCCTTCCTTTCCGAAAAACAGCCCATACATGGTTACTATACCACTTTTCCTTCAAGACTTCCACTAAAAATTTTGTAACTTTTCAGTGATTTTTCTATCACTTTCGCACATGCCCGTGCCGTTATCCCCGCAGCGGAATTTCACTGCAGCAGAAAAACCGGTGCCAACGGCAACGCCGATGGCGCCATCGACGGAACCTCACGGCAACGAAAAAGCGCACCTGAGAGATCAGATGCGCTTTGACTGTTGCTTTCTTTGAATGCTCCGCAGCTTCGCCCTCTTGCGTTTCAGGCGGTTCCTCTGGCGAATGCACAGGCACACCGCCACGGCCCCCAGGAAGAACAAAACGATGCAGCCGGCGATCCGCAGCACGCGGTTTGTATTTTCCTTCTTCTCCTGCTGCTTCGCGGCCTCCTCGGCCTTGCGGGCTTCCTCCGCCAGTCTTGCCTGCTCGGCTTTCCGTGCCTCCTCAGCCTTTCGTGCCTCCTCGGCCAGTCTCGCCTCCTCGGCCTTGCGGGCTTCCTCCGCCAGTCTCGCCTCCTCAGCGAGCCTTGCTTCCTCAGCCTTGCGCTCCTCCTCGGCGATCCGCTCCTGCTCCTCGTAGGTCACCACATTTTCCATCATGTCGTTGCCGGTGTTCTGACCGACCGTGGTGCGGTAGAGGCCGAATTTTGCGATGCTGTGTTTATACTCGTCGTCGACTTTGAAGGATGTCCACTGCTGCGTCTCGTGTTTCTTGTACGCTTCCTTAGCGACCTCCAGTGACGTCTTTCCGCCGAATTCGGAAAGCGGTTCCCGCGTGGTGAGCTTCAGCGTGTTCTCGCCGTAGAGGTGCAGGTATGTCTTGGGTACATCCCAGACGCCGTACTTCTCCGCCGACTCCGGCAGAAATGTATCGTCCGCCGTGTGATCGATCACGTCGCGCAGCGCGGCGCAGAAAATGATGTGCCCGCCGTGTCCGTACTCACCGTTGATGTCGTGTGCGACGACAACGAGCGGTTTAAACCGCCGGATCGCCTCGCAGACGCTGGCCTTGAGCGCTTCGTAGTCGTACTTTTTCTTAGCCTCTGCGAGCGCTTTATCCGCCGTCTGATTGTAATCGATGAAAATGTCCTTGTAGCCCATGACGACCGGGTAATTGCGGATGCCGCTGTACCACAGACCGTCAAGTCTCTCGTGCTCGCGGATGTGCGAAGACGAGCTGTACGTCCAGTGCTCGCACATGTACACAACCTGAACGCGCAGCTTCTGCTGTCCGCCGTACTGGTTCAGCACCGCGCCCATAAAGAGGATACAGTCGTCAGAGTGTGTCGGAAACACCAGCATGTCCGCCTTCTCCAAAACGGGCTCCCACACCTGTACATCGTCGGGAAGTTTTCCCGCAGAGTAAGCGTAGATCTCGCAGATCTGCATATCCGAGTCGAGTTGGATCACAACTTCCTTCGCGCTCTCCTCAAGTTTTACGTAGTCGTGCAGGAAACCGTTCTCACCGTGGGTCTCCTCACGGCCGCCGTATAAAAGACGGTAGGGCTTCACTTCCGAGCCCCATTGAATGTAAACGCCGGCCATCTCCTGCTCGCAGGTGACGGTGATGGTGTCGCCGGCTTTGTACGCATTGCGGGTGCTGTATTTGCCGTCGCGAAGCTTCCCCGCATTGCTTCCGTTGCTCTCCTTTATGGTGATGGAGAGCGATGTCGCATCCGGCTCCGTGTCGGCAGCGTCTTCCCCTTCAGCCCGCGCCGGAAGAGCGGCAAGCAAAATCGCGAGAACCATCACAACCGCCCCCGCAGCTGCAAGAATTCCCGCGTGCAACCGACGCAATATTCTTTTTTCTCCGAACATAAGCATGTGTCTCTCTTCCTTTCCGAATTCCGCCC
>CADBLW010000189.1 GCA_902795625.1 uncultured Lachnospiraceae bacterium
AGATCGTTGGCGCCCTGCACGATGATACCGCCGCCCTGTCTGTTCCGCTGTGGTTTCGCGCGCTCCTCGGTGAGCAGCGCTTCCACCTGCTCCTCGGCGGTCATATTTTTCTCGCGTGCCTTGTTCCACTCCTCGTAGAGCTTGTTGACAACCTGACCTTCCTTGATGGTGCCGTGGCCGATGGCGGCCATCAGCGAATCCCAATCGCGGAAGCCGTATTTTACGAGGGCTGCCTCCTGAAATTCCGGTTTGGAGATCTCCGGGAGGTTGATGCCCTTTGTCTTCGCATAGTTCGCTACGGCGTTCTTGCCTCGGGCGATGTTGTCGTCCTTGAGCTCCGCCTTGAACCACTGGTTGATCTTGTTGCGTGCCTGCGCGCTCTTGACGATCTTGAGCCAGTCGCGGCTCGGTCCCTTCGCGTTGGCGGAGGTGATGATCTCCACGCGGTCACCGTTCTGGATCTCGTACTCGATGTTCACGAGACGGTCGTTGACACGGGCGCCGATCATCTTGTTGCCGACAGCGCTGTGGATGCTGTACGCAAAATCAACCGTGTTCGACCCGACCGGCAGCGTCTTCACCTCGCCCGTGGGCGTGAAACAGTACACGCTGTCGTTGAAGAGGTCAAAGTCGCTCTTCAGGCTGTTCAGGAATTCCTTGTTGTCGGACATGTCGCGCTGCCACTCAAGGATCTGGCGAAGCCACGCCAGCTTCTCATCCTCGGCGTTGTCCACGTGCTTGCCGCCCTGGGATTCCTTGTATTTCCAGTGCGCCGCGATACCGTACTCGGCGATGCGGTGCATTTCCTTCGTTCGGATCTGGATCTCCACCGGCGTGCCGCCCGGTCCGCTCAGCGTTGTGTGCAGCGACTGATAGTTGTTGGCCTTGGGCATGGCAATGTAATCCTTGAAGCGCCCGGGTACCGGCTTATACATGTCGTGTAAAATGCCCAGCGCCGCATAGCAGTCCTTGACGCTGTCCACGATGATGCGCACCGCGAAGAGGTCATAGATCTGCTCGATAGACTTGTTCTGGTTGACCATTTTCCGGTAAAGGCTGAAGAAGTGCTTGGCGCGGCCGTCGATCTCGGCCTTGATGCCGGCCTCCTCCATCTTCCTTCCGACCTCGTCGGAGATGGTCTGTACAAACGCTTCGCGCTCGGCCTTCGTGACCTTGATGTCCTCCGACAGCTGCTTATAGATGTCGGGCTTCAGGTATTTCAGCGACAGGTCGTCCAGCTCTTTCTTAATGCGGCTGATACCGAGCCGGTGGGCGATCGGCGAGTAGATCTCCATCGTCTCGCGGGATTTTTCGATCTGCTTCTCCGGCGTCTGATACTGCATCGTGCGCATGTTGTGCAGGCGGTCCGCCAGCTTGATCACGACGACTCGGATATCCTTGGCCATGGCGATGAACATTTTCCGAAGGTTCTCCGCCTGGACTTCGATCTTGTCCTGCGAATAATTGAGCTGTGTCAGCTTCGTGACACCGTCCACGAGGAGCGTCACCTCCGCGCCGAACAGACGGGACAGCTCCGCCTCGGTGATCGTCGTATCCTCGACGACATCGTGCAAAATGCCCGCCACGATGGTTTCCTTGTCCATCTCAAGCTCCGCCAGGATGATCGCCACCGAAAGCGGATGAATGATATACGGCTCGCCGCTCTTTCTCTTCTGGTTTCCGTGCGCGTCCATCGCAAGTTTGTACGCGCGCTCTATGATCGTGAGGTCCGTCGTCGGACGATACTTGCGGATCGTTTCGATCAGCTTGTCATAGAGCCGTTCCGGCTCCGTAAAATCCTCGGTCGCGCCGAGTCCCGTGCCGATCTCCGCCACAATATCCGTCGCGGTCTCGTCGGTCGATGCTGCTGACGTTGATTCTGTCTCGGTTTGTTCAGAATCCTTCACGGTCGTGACTTCGTCAATACCGGTGTTGTTCTCATCATCCATGCGATGGGCCCTCCTTTCATAGTTTTTTCTTTCTGAAATATAATTCTTTTTCCTACCCCAGCTGCTCCAGCATGTAGTTCTTCACACCCTCGAGGCTGCTTCGTTTCCACGCGCCCTCAGCCTCGCGCTGTGACAGCGGATAGATGATCTGCATGTCGAGCGTCTCGCCCGGCACGCGGCCGCTCCGCAGCGGCTCGTAAAAGTTTGCGACCCAGTCCTCCTCCGTCGCGTTCGCGAACCGCTCGGGGGAGAGGAACCGTAACTGTCGCTTCGTATTCTCGACAAACACCTTCGCCGCCAGGGGCGCCAGGAGCTCATACTCGTCGGCCTGCACATCGGCGAAGATTGCCGGCAGCTCCGAGGGCTCGATCCGTTCCTTATCGCGGTTGATCCGGATGCCGAAGGGCTCAAACGAAAAAGCATTTTCCGTAAAATGCAGTTTCACAAACAGGCCGTATTCCGTGTTGTACTGCGCGCGCTGGTAGTCCGTGTCGAAGATGAAATTTCCGAGGGAGTAGAATATAACCTTGTCCCCCACGGTCTCATAGTTCATCGGCACGTGCGGATGGTGCGCGACCACGATATCCGCCCCCATCTCCAGATAGAGGTGGTACCGGTCTCTCGTGTACGGTGCCGGAAGCGCCGTAAACTCCTCGCCCGCATGGGCCACAACGATGCACCAGCGGCACTTGCGCTTCACCTCCGCGATCCGCTCACGGATGAGCTCCAGATCGCTCCAGGAGAAACAGCCCGCCGTATCCTCGCCCGCCTTGCGGCAGGCCCGCTGGTATCCGACACCGATCATGCCGATGCCGCCTGCCTCGCGGAACACTACCGGCGCCGACGCCTCCGCGAGATTGCTTCCCGCGCCAAGCGTCCTCACGCCGCAGCTTTTCGCCGCCGCGAGGGTATCTGCCATTCCGACCGGACCTGCATCCATGATGTGGTTGTTGCATATATTCCAGACGTCCGCTCCGAGCCTGCCGAAAAATCGTACGGCGTTCGGATGGATGCTGTGTTTCAGTGTCGCGGCGGCACCCGTCACACCGGCAACCTTGCGCCGTCTCGTGAGAGGTCCCTCCACGTTGATGACAAGATGATCCGCGGAGCGCAGGAATGTAAGCGCCTCGTCCGAAACGAGTTTCTCATCGTTCCAGCGGCGATGCATGTATTTGTCAAATCCGATATCGCCCGTGAAGGCTATTGTGGTTTCCTTCGCCATGCTCCGCTCCAATGCTTCATATCCGCGCTGTCTTCCGGTCCCGGCTGGCTTACGTCTCGCCTCGTCACAGGCCCGCGTTCTTACGTCCCGTTACAGCCCGACCATCTCGCGGAACTTCTCTCCGCGCTCCTCAAAATCCTTGAAATATCCGTACGACGCCGCTGCCGGCGAGAGCACACACGCACGCCCCGCAGGCGTGATCGCGCGCGCCTTCTCCACCGCCGCTGCCAGATCGTCCACATAGACACAGCTGTCGCAGTCGCTCACCTGATCGTAGATCCGCCGCCCCGACTCATACGCGAGTATGTAGCGGAACTGCGGGTTATTGCGTATGAAATCGATCAGCGCGTCATAGTTGATCCCGCGGTCCATGCCGCCGATGATGACCGAGTACGCGCCCGGGATGGACAAAAGAGCCTCGATCGTCGCGTTCGGGATCGTCGAGATGGAGTCGTCGTAGTATGTGACGCCGTCCTTCTCGCCAAGCTTCTGCAGCCGGTGAGGAAGCCCCGTGAACGTCCGAAGCGCCGCCTTCACAGCCTCCGGGTCCGCGCCGTACACTTCCGTCGCGATGCGGTACACAAACTCCGCATTGTAGTTGTTATGCTCACCGAGCACCTGCAGATGATAATCCGGCGCCGACGCAAACTCGATTGCCGTCTTCGCGGCGCGGGTTTCGATCGGCGGAACCTGGGTTCCCACGAAGAAGAAATCATTTTCCGACTGCTGCTCCGTGATATGCCGCTTCGCCGCAAAATACCGCTCCACCGTATGATAGTAATCGAGATGTTCTTCGAACAGATTCAAAAAAACCGCCACATGCGGCGATGTCCGAAGATGCGCAAGTTGGTGGCAGGAAAGTTCAAACACGATAACGGTATCCTGTTCAATCTCACCGTAATAATCAAGGCACGGTTTGCCGATGTTTCCGAGGAGGATCACCTTCTGCGGCAGGCACTCACCGAGCACGTGGGCCAGCATCGCGGACGTTGTGCTCTTTCCCTTGGTGCCGGTCACGCCGATCACCTGATCCCGGAATTCACTCATGAAGACATCGGTCATCGATGAGTATCGCGGATCGTCATCATCCATGACGATCCCGGGGCTCTTGAGGATGACGTCGTATTTCTGCTCGTCGATATCCTCGCGCTTCCCCTCAAATACGGCAACCTCCCTCGGATTACAATATGTCGCAAGGAAGCGCTCCATTGAGCGCCCCTCGCGACCATAACCCCAGATCAGGACGGATTGCCCGTCAAATCCTGTGTATTGCTTCATACTGCTTCCGTTTCTTACTTGACCTCTACCGTCCAGTTGCGGTCATCAGCGATCTTGCCGAGCTGAATGCCGGTGATCGTGTCGTACAGCTTCTGGCTTACAGGGCCGATGCCGCCGTCGCCGATCTTGAACACTTCGTTCTCGAAGCGGAGATGGCTGACCGGGCTGATAACTGCCGCGGTACCGGAACCGAAGCACTCCTCAAGAGCACCCGTGCGGCCTGCCTCAACAAGCTCATCAACGGAGATGCGGCGCTCCTCAACCGGGAGTCCCCAGCTCTTGCAAACCTCGATAACCGAGTTTCTCGTAACACCCGGAAGGATGGAACCGTTGAGCATAGGCGTAACGATCGTGCCGTTGATCTTGAAGAAAATGTTCATCGCACCGACTTCCTCGATGTACTTTCTCTCGCGGCCGTCAAGCCACAGTACCTGCGAGTATCCCTCGTCATGAGCCTTCACCTGTGCAGCGAGCGACGCAACATAGTTGCCGCCGGTCTTAGCCTCACCGATTCCGCCCTTAACCGCACGGACATACTCATCCTCGATCCAGATCTTAACCGGGTTCAGACCCTCTGCGTAGTACGGGCCAACCGGCGAGAGGATGACGATGAAGAGATACGTATCCGAAACGCGAACGCCGAGGAACGGATCGGTCGCGATCATGAACGGACGAATGTAAAGGGAGGTGCCGGGCTTCGTCGGGATCCAGTCCTGATCAACCTTAACGACAGCCTTGCAGGCCTCAACGAAATCCTCCTCGGGGATCTGCGGCATGCACAGTCTCTTGTTGGAGTTGTTCGCACGCTCTGCGTTCTTGTAAGGGCGGAACAGAAGCACGCGGTTGTCATCGGTGCGATACGCCTTCATACCTTCGAACATCTCCTGGCCGTAATGGAACACCATTGCGGAGGGCTCGAGGCTGATCTCTCCGTAAGGAACGATGCGCGCATCGAACCAGCCCTTGCCGGTCTCATAGTTCATAACGAACATGTGATCCGTGAAAATCGTTCCGAAGCGAAGCGGGTCATCTGCAGCCGGCTTAGCCTTCGGGTTCTTCGTAAGCTCATACCTGATATTCAACATAGTCTCACTCTCCTGTCTGCCGTGTATTTGCGGCTTAAAAACTGTCTACTAATATAGTCCCATTTGCCGTAAAATGCAATAAAAATGCGTCGGTTTTCGCCGAAAATGAGCCATTTTCCCTCAAAAAGTTGTTCTTTCACGCCGTCTGTGATACAATCGCAGACGGAAGAAACAGCGCAGGCAGCAATGCCTCCCTGTCCCCTTCCGGCTCTTCGGAGCCTTCACCACAGCTGTAGGAGGTGCCTTCACATGAAATGTATCGCCGCCGTCGATAGCAACTGGGCCATCGGCAAGAACAACAAACTTCTGGTCAGCATTCCCGCGGATATGCGCTTCTTCCGCGACCACACAGTGAACAAGGTCGTCATCATGGGCCGCGCGACGCTGCAGAGTTTTCCGGGCGCTAAGCCCCTCAAAAACCGGATCAATATCGTGGTCACCCGCGATCCGAAATTCTACGTTCCCGACGCGATCATCGTACACAGCGTGAAGGAAGCCGCCGATGCCGCTGCCGCGTACCCCGCGGACGATGTCTACGTGATCGGCGGGGCCAGCATTTACCGCCAGTTCCTGCCCCTCTGCGACACCGCGTACATCACGAAGATCGACTACGCGTACGACGCGGACACTTATTTTCCGAACCTGGACGAGGATCCCGAGTGGGAGCTGACGAGCGAGAGCGACGAGCAGACCTACTACGACCTGACATATACATTTACGGAGTATCGAAAGAAACCCGCGGAGCCCGAGGCTGCAGAGCCTGCAAACGCGGAGGAATAACCCGCGCGGGACACACCTACGGTCCGTTTCGATGCGTATTCAAAACAATATCGGAAAACTAAAGGGGGGACTCTCGTGTCCCCCCTTTTTGATGATAACCGAATTGCTCCGCGCTTGCGCGCTCCCGCGCCTTATACGGCAACGGGTATCACAGCCTTCCAGTCGTTGTACTCATAGTCCAGCAGCTTCACGTCGTCCTTTGTGAACTGATAGAAATCCTTGATCTCCGGGTTGAGCCAGAACTTCGGCGCCGGGTGCGTCGGCTGCTTGATCAGATCCTCCACAAGCGGCACGTGGCGGTCGTAAATGTGCGCGTCCGCGATCACATGCACGAACTCGCCGACCTGCATGTCGCACACCTGCGCGATCATGTGGGTGAGCACCGCGTACTGGCAGACATTCCATTCGTT
This sequence comes from uncultured Lachnospiraceae bacterium, assembly GCA_902795625.1. Taxonomy (GTDB): domain Bacteria; phylum Bacillota; class Clostridia; order Lachnospirales; family Lachnospiraceae; genus ISDg. Next base: position 6,725 of record CADBLW010000189.1, read on the forward strand.
GGCCGCGAGCACGTCGTTGGAGCGCTGGTTCAGGATCGTGTTGAGCACGAGCTTGCCGCCGTCTTTGGGCATCGTCACGTTAAAGGTCATGCTGTACGCGCACGGATAGAGGTTCATCTCATGCAGGTCCTGATGCACGTAGATGTTCGTGAGGATCCGACGCGAGAACGGCGTGTTCTTCAGATCGTAGATCACGCGGTCGACCTGATCGAACAGTCCCTCCTTGTACTGGTGCTTCACGCCCATCTGGTAGCCGTACGCCTTGCCGATGGAGCCGTCCTCATCCGCCCAGGCATCCCAGATATGCTGCCCGAAATCATTGATGTTGTTGCTCTTCTTCTGCCAGATCCACAGCAGCTCCTCCGTCGCCGATTTGATCGGCGTCCGGCGGATCGTCTGCGCGGGAAATTCTTTGGAGAGGTCGTAGCGGTTCACAACACCGAACTTCTTCACCGTGTAAGCCAGCGAGCCGTCATCCCAGTGCGGCCGCACCTTCTCGCCTCTCGTATCCGTGCCGTTGTCGATGATATCCCGGCACATTTTGATAAACACATCATCTGCGTAGCTCATCCCCAAGTACCTCTTTCATTTATCGATTTTCCGTAAAATTCTTTATAAACTGCGAACGGCGATTGGCCGGTTGTTCCATTGACCGGTTTCTCGCCGCACGCATCCGCTACATATTCTCTATCTTCGGGCAGACGCCATCAATAGCATTTCCTGTCGGAGCGCCGAACGGATCGGCGCCTTACGGAGCTTACGGCGGTTCGCCTTGGATATCTTGTATAGCACCCGGTCAGGATTTACAGATCTCCGAACCGGTCTTACTGCCCGCTGCGCTCGTTCACATAGCGGCGGATGTTCGAAGCATTGGCATACTTCTCAACCTTGTCGCCGAGAACGACCAGCGTCGGCGCCTGCATGATCCCATACTTCATCGCGAGATCGCTGTTCTCCTCCGCGTCGATGACCGTGTAGTCAACACCGCTCAGGAACTCCTTCGCGAGCTTGCAGTTCGGGCACTTCTGTGTCGTGAACAGAAGAAGCTGTCCCTTGTCGTCAACCGCTTCCGCCTTGGGAGCACTCTCCTCGGCGATCTTCTTCGCGTCGTCAACGATGGTGTCCGCTGCCGCAGCAGCAGCCTCAGTGAGAGCTGCCTCCTCGATCACTGCCGCAGTCTCAGCAACCTCAGCGATTGCTGCATCCGCTGCCGCAACTGCGCTCTCGGAGCTAGCCACAGCATCGGGTTCTACTACAGTAGAATTTACAACTTCCGGGCTTATCACAACTCCGCCGCCCGTGCAGCATCTGCCGGCATTGAAGTCCGAAAGGTTGTACGTCAGACGATCCTTATACTCCTGGGACTTGCCTTCGTTCCAGTTCTGAACCGGACGATAGTAACCGGTGATACGGCTGTAAACCTCGGTAGGCTTGCCGCAGTGAGGACAGGTCTTGACCTCGCCGGTCAGATAGCCGTGCTCAGCGCATACGGAGTACGTCGGGGACATGGTGTAGTACGGAAGCTCGTAATTTTCCGCGATCGTGCGAACAA
>CADBLW010000190.1 GCA_902795625.1 uncultured Lachnospiraceae bacterium
GATCAGCCGAGCACAGTCTCGCCGCCCTCGCGGACAAGCGTGATCTCCTGCGGCGCAACGCCCAAAAGCTCTGCGCTTCGCGCGTCCGGCTGGGACATGCCGATGTAGATGCGGTACTCACCCGGAAGGAGTACTCGCAGACCACAATCATTATATACGCCGAAGGCCTGCTTCGCAAGAGAAATCGTAACTTCCTTCGACTCTCCGGGCTGTAGACGCACCTTGCAGAGTCCCTTGAGCTGCGCGTTCGGTCCGTCCTCGAGCGGAGCCTTGACATAAACCTGAACGGTCTGTGCTCCGGCCATCGCTCCGGTGTTGGTAACCGTGACGCTGCAGACGACTCCGTCGTCCGGGGTTCCCTCCGCCTTCGCGCCCGTGAGAGACCATGTCGTGTAGGACAGGCCGTATCCGAACGGGTACAGCGCGGGCTGCTTCATATAGCGGTAGGTGCGGTTCTTCATCGCGTAATCGGTAAATGCAGGCAGCTCCTCCGTTGTGCGGTAGAACGTCACCGGAAGCTTGCCCTCGGGGCATGCGCGTCCGAAGAGAATGTCTGCCACCGCGCGTCCACCCTGTGCGCCGGGATACCACGCGTCAACGATCGCCGGCAAATGCTCATCCGCCCACGGGATCGCCAGCGCGCTTCCGCCGAGCAGCACGAGAATGACCGGCTTGCCGCTTTCCGCGAGCGCCTTCAGCACGTCCTCCTGCAGGCCGGGAAGCTCCAGCCTCGGCTTGTCACCGGACGCGAACTCATTGCCCTCGTCGCCCTCCTCGCCTTCGAGACCGGGATCGAGGCCCATGACGGCGATCACTACATCGCTCATCTGCGCCACTGCCTTAGCCTCTGCCATGCGGTCGTTCGGACGGCCGAGTCCCTGGACACGGTCGCGGAACAGGTGGCATCCTTCCGAGTACATGATACGGACATCATCACCCGCAAGCTCGCGGATGCCGTCGAGAACCGTCACATACTCCGACGCCGTACCCTCGTAGTTGCCCACAAGCGCCTTGCGGCTGTCCGCGTTCGGTCCCACGACACCGATGGTGCGGATCTTCGAGAGATCCAGCGGAAGTGTATTGTTTTCATTCTTCAAGAGACAGATCGTGCGGCGGCTCGCCTCAAGATTGAGCTGCCGGTTCTCCTTCGTGTCGACCTGATCGTAGCCGATGCTGTTGTAGCTGACCTCTTCCTTCCTGTCAAACAGGCCGAGCTTCATTCTTGTCGTGAACAGTCTCGTCACCGCGCGATCGATGGTGCTCTCCTCCACAAGACCGTCGCGCACGGCCTGCAGCAAATGTACATAGAGATTGCCGCAGTTCAGGTCGCAGCCGGAGTTCATCGCGAGGGCGACCGTCTCTTCCTGGTTCTTCGTGACCATGTGGAATTCATGGAAATCCTTCAGCGCCCAGCAGTCCGAGGTGACATGTCCCCGGAAGCCCCACTCGCCGCGAAGAATGTCGACGAGAAGCTTCTTACTGCCGCAGCATGCCTCTCCGTTCGTGCGGTTGTACGCGCCCATCACGGCCTCAACGCCCGCTTCCTGAACGCACGCCTGAAACGCCGGAAGATATGTCTCCCTGAGATCCTGCTCGGACACGACCGCATTGAAGCTGTGGCGCTGGTCCTCCGGACCGCTGTGCACTGCAAAATGCTTCGCGCACGCCGCGACCTTCATGTATCGGCCGTCTCCCTGCATGCTCTTGATGAAACGTGTGCCGAGACGTCCGCTCAGGAAAGGATCCTCACCGAAGGTCTCGTGACCGCGCCCCCATCTGGGATCGCGGAAAATGTTAACATTGGGCGACCAGAAGGTCAGCCCCTTGTAGATGTCGGTATCGCCGTATTCCTGCTGCATGTTGAATTTGGCGCGGGCCTCCGTCGAGATGGTATCCGCTACCTGCGCCATAAGTTCCTCGTCAAAGGAAGCAGCCAGACCGATGGCCTGCGGGAACACTGTTGCCACTCCTGCGCGCGCTACGCCGTGCAGCGCCTCATTCCAGTAATTGTACGCCGGAACGCCCAGTCTCTCGATGGCCGGTGCGCTGAACAGCGTCTGGAACACCTTCTCCTCCAGTGTCATCTCTCCCACAAGGGCTTTCGCCCGTTCTTCAAACGTCTTGTTCTCGTCAAGCCACGGTTTTGTATTCATAGGTTTCCTCTTTCGCGTTGAAGTAAATACGCTGTATGTTCTGTTAATGGTTTAATTCCGATAAATCAAAGTCGAATGGGACTGATGCTAAAAAGAAGAAAGGCTGTCCCGAAGGACAGCCTTTCGGATAATCTCAGTGGAGATTATTTAACTCTGGTCGCGTTGAAATCGTTGATCGCGCTGTCAATCTCAGAGCTAAGGGAAGCAAGCAGCTGTGCAGGCATCTGATCGCCGTCGAAGCTGTAGTAGAACTTAGCCTGGATAAGACCATTGCTGTTGTCATAGAGACCAGGAACGATGTAAGAAGGATTCGAGAACGGCTCAACCGGTCCGTTGATCATGAAATCAAGAGTCTCATTAACGGCTCTGGAGTCACGGAACAGCGGCTCATAGTGACCCTTCCAAGCACTCGGATCATCCTTAACTTCAGGGCTCTTGTCGGTGAAGATGTTGTAAGCGAAAGCGATATCAGCAAGCTTGGACTTGGTAGCGTCGCAGCTAGCGATAACGTTTACATTCTCACGAGCAACCGGCTGGTAGTTCGTAGCCTTAGGTCCCTTAGGGAAGCATACGAAGCCCCAATCGAAGTCGAATGCACGACCGATAACGTTTCCGTCATCATCCTTGAGGTCAGCGATGAAAGCTTCCGATCTGTACTGATCATGAGCGATCATAACGCACTTCTGCTCCTGCCAACGAGTCTCGAAGAAGTCCCAAGACTGCTCGTCTTCGCGTGCCGGACGGCAGATGCCTTCCTGATAGAAGCTGTAAGCCCAGTTCAGGTCGTCGATGACTTCCTGGTTAGCGCAGTTGTTGACGTACTTGCCGTCAGCATTTCTCGTAACTACAGCGTGGCAACCGTTGGAAACCATTGCCATCTCTGCAAATACGGAGTTCTGGATAAGGAAACCGTAAACGTCGGTAACACCGTCGCCATCCGTATCCTTGGTAAGGCTCTTAGCGAATTCCTTGAACTTGTCCCAAGTCCACTCGCCGCTTGCCTGCCAATCGTACGGCTTCTCTCTGTACTCCTTGCCAAGGAACTTCTCGATGAGGTCCTTGTTGAAGTAGATACCGGTTCTGGGCTCCTTGCCGTTAGCGAAACCGTAGATAGCGGTACCAACAGTCATGGAGTCGATCGTTGCCTTATTCCACTTCTCATCAGTGAAGTCGAACTCAGAGAGCTTGGAAACATCTGCGAACAGAGGCTCCTCCTGTGCCATGAACGAACCCATGAAACGGTAGTCGAACGTCATGACCTGAGCAAGAGGCTCATTCGAGGTGATGGACAGAAGGCAGGTCTCAGCCTGATCTCCCCAACCACAGATCGTCTTACGAGTGATCGTGTAGTGGTGCTTCTTCATCATCTCATCCTGCCAGTCAGCCGTAAGCTCGTCAGCGGTCGTGCCGCGTGCGAAATGCCAGTCGTCACCGGACCACCAGTCACCAACTACGACAGCGAGACCACCGAGGTCACGTGCAGGCTCGGGTGTAGGCGTAGGCGTGTCCTGGTTCGTTGCTGCCTGTGTAGGCGTGTTGGTTGCTGCGGGAGTCGTGTTATTCTTCTCGTCCCCACAAGCAACAAGCGCAAGGCAGAATGCACATGCCATCGCCACGAGCAGCAGTTTCTTGATAGTGCTCATTATAAGCTCCTCCTTGATAGAAAATAAGTATCTTAAAATGCCTTCAGTCCTATACCGAAAACATCTTAATTTGGATTATATCACAGTTTTTTCATAATTTCCACTACTTTTTTTAAACAGTTTCACGGAAATGACTGTGAGAGTGCATAAGATATCAACCCTTGATACCACTTTGAGAGATACTCTCCACGAAACTCTTCTGGGCAATTACGTAGATGATCAGCAGCGGAGCGAGTGCGATCAGCACCGCAGCCGCGTTCAGCTGGTTCAGCGTAGCCTCCGGAGTATGGTACGAAGCACCGTACTTTGCGATGTTCTCACCATCGAACGTACTGGCCGCACCGAGGAGTTTGGTAGATACAAGACTCCACTTGTAGGTCGGGAAGAACACCTTCATATACACCTGGTCAGACCAGTTCCACACGAACGCGAACAGGAAGCAGGAAACCATCATCGGGCGTGCACCCGGAAGAAGGATCTGGAAGAACGTACGGAGACGTCCGCATCCATCCACGTATGCGGCTTCCTCGAGCTCCTTCGGCTCGTTGCGGAAGTGCTGACGCATCATGTATACATACAGTCCGGCTTTGTAACCTGCGCAGGTCGCGCACATCATCAGGTACGGTGTCGCGGAACCGAGCATGTTGAGACCCTTGCCGTCGCCCTTGATCGCGCCGATGATACCGAAGATATCAAAGTTCTGGAAGTACAGATACAAAGGAGTGATAATGGTCGACGGCGGCACGATGAGCATCAGGATCACGCATGCGAAGAAGAACTTCTTGAACGGGAACTTGAAACGTGCGAAGCCGTAACCTACCAGGGTACAGGACAAGGTCTGAAGCAAACCGACGGCAACCGACAGTTTGAACGAATCCCAGAACGTGTACCACGGTGTGGGGTTGGAACCCTTGAACTGGCGCCATGCGTTCTCAAACGCCTGCGTCGAAAAATGTCTCGGAATGAGGACGACGGACCGGTCGTACAGGTCAGAGTCACTCATCAGGCTCAAAGCAACTTTCTGGATCAACGGCTGCAGGATCAGGAAGCACAGTCCGAAGACAAGGATTGCACGACCGAGGCTGTACAGCACTTTTCCGATCTTCTTCTTCAGAAGGTATCCGCCGGATTTACGGTTGCGTTCCCAGAACGCTTTTCTTCTTTCGGCTCTAGTCATAGTAGTATACCCTCCTTGAGAAAATCAGGAACACAAGTCCGAGGAACGCCGCTATGATCAGGAAGTAAACCCACGACATGGCCGCAACCTTACCGTACTCGAAACGGATCAGCAGCGTGTTGTCGATAACCGTCATCAGCTGGCTGTCGGTTCTGGTGAAGAAGTCGATCATCGTGTAAACGACATTCACAAGGATCATGGAGCTGATCAACGGGAAGGTGATCTTCCAGAAGCTCTCCCAACCGGTACAACCTTCCATCTTGGCTGCCTCGTACATACTCGGCGGGCTGGTCTGCAGACCGGACAGGAAAATGATGATCTGGATACCGGAAGCCATAGCGATGTCATACACCTGACCTACGATATCGATGACGTACTGGAAGAAGGTGTTACCCGTTTCACCCTGAAGCAGGATGTTCTCCAGCGTCTGCGTGATCACCGCAGCACCATTCTCATCCTTCATGGACTGGGAAATGTTGGCAAGCAGCTGGTTGTTCGACTCGACACCAAGGAACACGCCCGCCGACAGGATAACCGGAAGGAAATAAATGGCACGGACTACGGTACGTCCGCGGAACTCCTGGTTCAGCAGGGATGCCATGAAGAAGCTGAACACCAGAATACCGGGTACGAACAGGAGCATTCTCTTCAACTCACCGACAAGTGCTTCGATGTAGTCCTTGTCAACTCGGAAAATCCAGTAGAAGTTGGAGCTCTTGTTCCAGAAACCGAGCCAGGAGAACTTGAGGCCCTCGCCGGCAGTTGCGGAAACCTTGTTCAGTGTCATGTAGATGGACATTCCCAAAGGATAACACAAGAACAACAGGAAACCGATGACAAAAGGCAGGATGAAGAGGAAGCCGGCGATCGCATTGCCTCTCTCGAGGTTCTTTGAGCGACGCTTCTTCTTATTTTCCTTTGCAGGATTTTTCTTCGCTGCCGCAAATGCGGATTTCTTCGCCGCGGTAAAAGGATCATCATCCTCTTCCGCAAACGCATCAACCTTTTCGGTGATCTCTTCCGCTTCCGCCTCGGCGCCCGAGAGTGCCTCAGCGGCTGTTTCTTCAACTTCCGCGACGGTATCCGCCGCATTGTCGGAGGCTTCCGTCAGAGTCTTACCTGCATCGTCCGCTGCTGCTTCCGCCGTATCAACGGCTTCCGACACAGCTTCCTCTGCCTGAGAGAGCTCATCGACCAAACCATCCGTCAGTTTGTTCGTGTCTTGACTCATGATCAGTTACCTCCTTTCACTTCACCACCCAATCCTGGGCGGGGATTGTAGTTCCGTCGGCCGTCGTGTATGCGGTCGTGCGGTAATTGACATAGACTTCGGTACCGTTGGAGAACGTCGTCTTTCTGATACCGGAATCGAGGATCTCATGGTTCTCGATCGTAGCGCCGTAGACGCCGGCGAAATCCTTGCTGAATCTCTGATA
>CADBLW010000191.1 GCA_902795625.1 uncultured Lachnospiraceae bacterium
GCGCGCGAGTTCATCATCAGCGGATTCCGTCTGATCGCCTGCGACAAGGGTGTGGTGCTGGCGGCCGGATACCTTGGGAAGATCAAGACATTTTCCCAGATGCTCATGTGCTGCTTTATGCTCTTCACGGCGGATCCGTCGTACAACAAGTATCTGTTCTTCCGCATCATTGACGTTTTAGGGTTCATTTTCATGGTGTTTGCCCTGATCATGACCGTGGTGTCCCTTGTGGATTACATCCGGAAGAACATCGATGTTCTCAAGGACCATAAGGAGAAGAAGAGCGCGCAATGAAGCATGTGATCGTGATCGGCGGCGGTGCGGCCGGCATGATGGCTGCGATCGGCGCTGCGGGCGAGGGCGCGCGCGTTACTCTGCTCGAGAAAAATGAAAAGCTGGGGAAGAAGATATACATCACCGGCAAGGGACGGTGCAACCTGACCAATGCCTGTGACGTGTCGGAGTTTCCGGAGCATGTCGTCTCCAACCCGAGGTTCTTTCTGAGCGCTCTGAACGGCCTCACGAACACGGAGACCGTCGGGCTGTTCGAAAGCTTCGGACTGCGGACCAAGACGGAGCGGGGGAAGCGTGTTTTTCCCGTGTCCGACAAATCCTCGGACGTGATCCGCGCATTGGAAAATGAATGCAGGCGGCTCGGTGTCTCGGTGCACCTGCACGCGGAGGTCAGGGAACTGCTGACGGAGAAGCTTCCGTCTGCAGCGGAGTCTGCTTCCGGGGACGCAGTTGCCGAGGACAAAGCTGCCGGGAGCGAAGCTGTCGGGAACGACGTTGCCGTGAGCGCGGCGAAGGCAAAAAAGACGAAGGCAAAAACAGAATATACAACCCGGGTGACGGGTGTTGTCCTCTCGGACGGAACGAAGCTTGCGGCGGATGCCGTGGTCGTGGCGACGGGAGGATTGTCGTACCCGAGCACAGGCTCCACGGGGGACGGATACCGCATGGCGAAGGCCTGCGGACACACGGTGACGAAACTGTATCCGTCGCTTGTGTCGCTCACGGCGGAGGATACGTGCTGCGCGGAGCTGGCGGGACTGTCTCTGCGGAATGTGGGAGTGCGGTTCTTCGGGGCGGACGGGAAGCTTCTGACGGAGGATTTCGGGGAGCTCTTGTTTACCCACAAAGGCATCAGCGGACCGACGGTGCTCACGGCGACAGCCGTGGCGGGCAGTGCGCTGGAGGGCGGAACGGCGGTCATCGACCTGAAGAAGGGCCTTACGGATGAACAGCTGGACGCGCGGCTTGTGCGTGAGCTGGAGGCAGGGCACGCAAAGCAGATGGGAAATCTGGTCGGAGTGCTCGTGCCGTCGGCGCTTGGGATTGAGATCCTGCGCAGAGCCGGGATATCCGCGGAATGCAAGGCGGGCAGTGTCACGAAGGAGCAAAGGCAGCGGCTTGCGAAGGAACTGCGTTCGATGACGCTCCGGATCACGGGATTAGGCGGCTACAACGAGGCGGTGGTGACCAAGGGAGGCATCCTGACGAAGGAAGTGAATCCGTCGACGATGGAATCCCGCCTGGCAAAGGGATTGTTCTTTGCGGGAGAGGTGCTTGACCTCGACGCCACCACGGGCGGCTTTAATCTTCAGATCGCCTGGTCGACCGGAATGCTTGCGGGAAGGAAAGCCGCGAGCGAGGAGTGAACTCATTTTCCACGGGTGTGAACTCATTTTCCAAAGAAAACGAAAAAAGCATACAATCTGATCAGAAAGAGAGAAAGATCATGGGAAAACAGATTGCCATTGACGGACCTGCGGGCGCAGGGAAAAGCACGATCGCGAGGAGCCTCGCTAAGAAACTCGGGTATATCTATGTCGATACCGGCGCGATGTACCGCGCGATGGCTCTGTTTCTGATCCGCAGGGGGATCCGCGCGGATGAGACGGAGAAGATCGAGGCGGCCTGCGGAGAGGCGGACATCACGATCGCGTTCGAGGAGGGAGAACAACAGGTTCTTCTGAACGGCGAGCATGTCAACGGACTGATCCGCACGGAGGAGGTCGGCAACATGGCAAGCGCTTCGTCGGTCAACCCGAAGGTGCGCGAGAAAATGACGGAGCTGCAGCGGAAACTGGGGCAGGAGGCGGATGTCGTGATGGACGGTCGCGATATCGGTACGTTTGTGCTGCCCGAGGCCGATGTGAAGATATATCTCACGGCATCCATCGAGGAGCGCGCGAGACGCCGTGCCCTCGAGTATGAGAAGAAGGGCATGCCGGCTGACATCGAGCAGATCGCGAAGGATATCGCGGAGCGCGACTACCGCGACATGCACCGGGAACACGCGCCGCTTCGGCAGGCGGAGGACGCGGTTTTGGTGGACACGTCGGACATGACGATCCCCGAGGTGGAGGCGAGACTTCTCGAACTCTGCGGCGCGGTTGAGGACACAAAAGAAGAGAACGGCGGCAAGAGCGATTTTTTCGCGTGAGTGCTCCGGGCGGGGCACAGAAGAAGCGGACGGTCATCGTGGCGAAGACCGCGGGTTTCTGCTTCGGCGTACAGCGCGCGGTGGACACGGTGTACCGGCTCAGCGAGGGTGAACACGCGCCGGTGTATACGTACGGTCCGATCATCCACAATGAGGATGTCGTGGCTTCCCTGGAAAAGCGCGGCGTTCGCGTGATCGGGTCCATCGATGAGATCGACGGGATCAAGGAGGGCACCATCGTCATCCGCTCCCACGGGATTCCGAAGGCCCTCGACGAGAGGCTTCGGGCAGCGGCGGACGCGTCGGACGGAAAATTGCGGATCGAGGACGCGACGTGCCCGTTTGTGAAGAAGATCCACCGCATCGTTTCGGAGCACAGCGCAAACGGAGAATCGATTATTATCTGCGGCGACGCGGATCACCCCGAGGTGAGGGGGATCATGGGCTGGTGCGGGAACGAAGCGACGGTGATCGCGACTGCCGAAGAGGCGCTCGCGGCGGCGGAGAAAGCGGCCCGGACGGGACAGAAGATCTGTATCGTGGCGCAGACCACGTTTAACTATACAAAATTCAAAGATTTTGTTGATATTTTCCGAAAAATGGGTTACAATGCAGAAGATAGCGCTATCAGCACTATCTGCAATGCCACAGAGGAGAGACAAACGGAGGCGCGGTTGCTTGCAAGGCAGTGTGATGCCATGCTCGTGATCGGAAGCGCCAACAGTTCCAACACCCGAAAGCTGTACGAGATCGCGGCGCAGGAATGCAAGAACACGAGGTATATACAGTCTGCGGCGGATTTGGAGAAGGAACCCTTACCATCTTTTCGTTACGTAGGTATTACTGCAGGGGCGTCCACCCCGAGAAACATTATCGAGGAGGTTCATGAGATCATGGACAATGAGAATTTTGAACAGCTGTTGGAGGAATCCTTCAAGACAATACGAAACGGAGAGGTAGTCGAGGGCACTGTCATTGGCGTGAAGGAAGACGAGATCGCGCTGAACATCGGTTACAAGGCAGACGGCATCATCACGAAGAACGAGTATTCTTCGCAGCCCGTTGCCGATCTCCGCACCGTTGTCAAGGAAGGCGATGTTCTTACCGCTAAGGTAGTTAAGGTTAACGACGGCGAGGGCCAGGTGCTTCTCAGCCGCAGAAAGCTCAACAGCGAGCGCGCAAGCGCAGTGCTGCAGGAGGCATTTGAGCAGGGCACCATTCTCACTGCGAAGGTTACGCAGGTTGTGAATGGCGGTCTGAATGTGACGGTTGACGACTGCCGCGTATTTATCCCGGCAAGTCTTGTATCCGATACGTACGAGAAGGATCTCACGAAGTTCCAGGATCAGGAGATTGAGTTCCGTGTTACGGAGTACAATCCGAAGAAGAGACGTATCATCGGCAACCGCAAGGACCTTCTGGTTGAGCGCAAGAAGGAGAGAACCGAGGCTCTGCTCGCGCAGATCCAGCCCGGTGACGTACTTGAGGGTACGGTTCGCAACGTTACGGAGTTCGGTGCGTTCATCGACATCGGCGGCGTAGACGGACTGCTTCATCTGTCCGAGATTTCCTGGGGTCGCAACGACA
>CADBLW010000192.1 GCA_902795625.1 uncultured Lachnospiraceae bacterium
CGGCTGTCAATAAGATAAGTTCTCGGATAATGCACAATCACGGGCCAACTGCCCGTGATTGTGTGTTTCCATGAAAAACCACCGGAAGGAATCCAACGGTATGCTGAAGTATATTATCAAGCGTGTTGTGCTGATGTTTGTGGTGTTTTTTATCATCGCAACCATGTGCTTTGTACTGATAAAACTGCTTCCGCTTCCCAACATCAAGGCGCAGGGACGTGACGCGAACCTGGTGTTGGAGAAACGTAAGGCGATGGGTTACGACAAGCCGATCATGACGCAGTACGCGATCTATTGGAAAAACATCTTCAATTTCAAAAAGCCCGACGGCAGCTTCGGCTGGTCCCCGGACTTCGGCCTCGGCGAGCAGATGTATATCAGCCAGCCTGTTTTTGACGTGCTTACGGAGAAATTGCCATACACGGTTGTGGTGAATCTCTACTCGTTCATTGTTGCCGTTCCCATCGGTCTTCTGCTGGGTATCTATGCAGCCCTGCGAAAAAACCGATGGCAGGATCATGTGGTTTCCACCGGTGTTATGCTGGTTGTCTCTGTGCCAAGTTACGTGTATGCGTTCCTGGTACAGTATTTCCTGTGCTACAAGTTCGGATGGTTCCCTCTGACAGTTGCGTCCCGTGAGGCCGCAGGCTTCTTCAGCTGGACAATGTTTAAGTCCATGATGCCTGCGATCATTGCGCTTGCCTTCGGTCAGATCGCTGTTCTGTGCCGTTATACCCGGGCCGAGCTCTCGGAGGTGTTGACGGGAGACTATCTGCTGCTTGCACGCACGAAGGGTCTGACGAAGAGTCAGGCCATCACGCGCCACGCGATGCGCAATGCCATGGTGCCGATCCTGCCGATGATCCTCGGCGGATTCATCGATATCCTCAGCGGTTCGCTGATCATCGAGGGTATTTTCTCTATCCCCGGTATCGGCGCGCTGTACTTTACGTCCATCGGACTGCGGGATTACAACTTCTTCATGGCGTTGTCGTTCTTCTATACCCTGATCGGTCTGGTCGCTAACCTTGTTGTCGACCTCAGTTACGGATTTATCGATCCGAGAATTAAAATGGGGGCAAAGTGATATGGATTACAACAATTTGCCGAAAGATAAATTCGTTTTTGCCAAGAGAGACGGGAAAATTGCCGACAAGAAACTCGATACGAAACCTGTCGGTTATTTCCGTGACGCCATGCGGCGCTTCCGTAAGAACAAGTCTTCGGTCGCTGCGGCGATCATCATTTTGATCCTCTTCCTTTTTGCCATCATTGTTCCGATCGTGTCCGATTACACACCGGATGACCATGACGGCTATTACAAGATGCTCCGGCCGAAGAGCAAACTGTTCTCCGGGCTCGGATGGGATGGCTGCATGAAGCAGCAGGAATCCCAGGCCGGCTACGATTACTACGGCTCCATCGGATTTGAGTACGGTTCCTCCGCGATCCGCTCCGTGTACGGAAGCGAAGTTGACCCGAATACAGGCAACAAACTTTATCAGATCTATGTTGACTCCTATGAGGTGGTCGGTTTCACATATGTCGACCTTGTTCAGGAGGAGTATGAAGCGCTGAAGAAGTACCAGAACGAGACCGGTATTCAGGTCATATATCCGATGCCGGCCAACTACAAGACCGAATTTGTGGCAGTCACCAACGCCGCGAACCTGTGGTATCATCTGGCGGATGAGAGCGACAAGACCTCAGGTGAGGCGAGAGACCATGATGAGAACGGTTTGCCGATCTATGTCGAGAACTATCTGAAGAAGAAAAACCAGACATACGGTCAGTATGATTCCCTCCGCCTGGATCTTCCGGGTGACGGAGAGAACGGACAGTACTACGTGTACGCGGTGAAGAACCAGACAGGTTTCCACCTTCGTGTCCTTTACAAAGAATACTTCCACTACCTGCACGGACATTACGCGAATCATCTCTTCGGAACGAACCAGCACGGACAGGACATCCTCGTGTGCCTCGCATACGGCGCGCGTCTGTCGTTCCTCCTTGCGATCAGCGTTTCCGCGATCAACCTCTTCATCGGTGTCATCTACGGCGCCGTTGAAGGTTATTACGGCGGTGCTGTGGATATCATCATGGAACGTATCACGGAGATCCTCGGTGACATTCCGTTCATCGTCGTTGCCGCCCTGTTCCAGATGCACCTCGCGAAGAAAGTAGGTCCGGTACCGTCCCTGCTGTTCGCGTTCGTTCTGGCCGGCTGGATCGGTATCGCGTACCGAGTCCGAACCCAGTTCTACAGGTTCAAGAATCAGGAGTACGTGCTTGCTGCGAGAACACTCGGCGCAAGCGATAAGAGACTCATTTTCCGGCACGTTCTTCCGAATGCGATCGGTACGATCATCACCGGTACCGTGCTGATCATTCCCAACGTGGTATACAGCGAGTCCATGCTGACCTACCTGGGTATCGTTAACCTGGAAACCTCCGGTTTCACGTCCATCGGTACGTTGCTTTCGCACGGCCAGACGTACATGTCGACCAACCCGCACATTTTGCTGTTCCCGTCGCTGTTCATCGCTCTGTTGATGATCGCGTTCAACCTGTTCGGCAACGGCCTGCGGGATGCGTTTAACCCTTCGTTGAGAGGAGCGGATGAATAATGGCAGAGAAGAAACTCAGTGTAAAAAACCTGCGCATTTCCTTCCGTACTTCCAACGGTAAGGTGCAGGCGGTTCGTGATATCAGTTTTGACTTATACAAAGGCGAGACGCTGGCCATCGTAGGTGAGTCGGGCTCCGGCAAATCGGTGACGAGCAAGGCCATCATGGGCATCTCCGCCGGTAACGCCGTTGTTGAGAACGGCAAGATCCTGTACGGCGACAAGGACCTTCTGAAGATTTCCGAGGAGGAATTCCATGAGATCCGCGGCGACAAGATCGCAATGGTGTTCCAGGATCCTCTCTCCAGTCTGAACCCGATCATGCGTATCGGTAAGCAGCTGACCGAAGCTATGATCCTGAAGAACAGAACGGCCCGCAAGGAGAGCAGGAAAGACATTAAGGATATGCTCGAGGCCGTAGAGAGTAAAATGCTGGCTGCCGGCGTTACCGATGCCGGAAGCTATACGCAGCGGTTCCGCGAGATGGAGAAGAAGCATACGGCACTCGAGAGCGAGTACACGGATGCTCTCGATTTCGCGAAGGAGACAAGCGCCCGTGCGGACAACCTCCTCGTTGCGCTTCAGAACAGCAGGGAGATCATCACCTCTGCTGACATTAAGGAATTTGCCAATGCCTGCAAGGGCTCCGTCAGTCGTTTCGTCGTGAATGACAGGGCTGATGAGATGCTTCAATTGGCCGGTTCTCTCAACTCGCTCCGCAAGGAAGCAGCAAAATCCAGAGACCGCAGCAAGCTGATCAAGGCGGTCACCACCGCCAAGGAGATCGCGGACGAAGCGATCGCATTGGATACCCCGAACACATTTACCCTCGGCTGCTACCAGACATTTGTCAACGGCGAGATCCCGAAGACGGACAGCATCAGCGCGCTGAATGAACTCACGCGCAAGGAAGCGGACAAGGCGTTCCTCACGGACTTCATCGACAAGGTGAAAATGGGCGTTGCCCGGTCGATCGAGGAGACTGACGCGAACCGTGCCGCCGCCATCGAGGAACTCGAGAAAGAGCTTCCGGCATTTGAGGCGGAAGAGTTGAACCGCAATGTGATCACGGCGGCTGCCAAGCGTCTGAAGCCGATCGTCGGGAAGTGCATCAATCCGCTGGAGGTTGTTAAGGACAGTATCACGCACACCTTCGGTTCCTCTATCGATTACGCGATCGACAAGTACTACGACGGTATCGAGAACAACCGCAAGGAAACCGTGCGGTATGAGAAGCAGAAGCGGAAGTACGATGCCCTTGTGGCGAAGGGAAAGAAGCCCGAGTGGTCGGTAGTTCCCGCCGGTCTTGTGGATATCGATGTGCTCC
>CADBLW010000193.1 GCA_902795625.1 uncultured Lachnospiraceae bacterium
CAGGATGTACAGTGCCTGGAAGACATGGAACGAGAGGCAGCAGGATACGATCATGCTTATAAGATTGTTGCGGACGATCAGGCAGAGACTCATGATGATCCATGCGAACACAATGTGCAGCAGGCACTGAACGCCAAGCACTTCGACGATCTTTCCGGCCGGATCCATGATCAGCTTGTGTCCGCCGACATAGACACCCAGGCTGGAGCTGAGGATGAACACACCAAAGAATATTACGGTGTACGCAAGCACTGCCGTGCCCTTCGCGACCACCATGTGCCAGCGATGTTTCACCGCGCCGCCATAATTCTTGATATACCCGGTGTTAAAATCCGCCGTGGCGAAGATGACGGTAAAGATGCCGATGAACAATGCGCACAACATTCCCTTCGCCGCTGAGGTGATGGTCTCCAGGAAGCCGTAGTCTCCGTCCTCGTTGCGCTCCATGGTAATGCTCATGCCGATGTTGGACAGCGGATCGTCCTCCTTTCCCTTGGTTGCCTCGATCGCCTTCTGCATTTCCGGGCTGTCCATCATGGCATCGTTGAGCGAAACCGTAATCACGTTCATAATGCCGACGATGATCAGGATCACCCAGAAGCTCTTCATATGTACCATGCGGTACAGTTCCATACGAATCATATTTAACATAATATCACCATTCCTTTCAGTCAGCCGTTCTGCTCAAGAAGAACGACTCGAGGCTCTCATTGTTGACTGCGATCTTGCTGACCAGAACTCCCGCCGCGTTCAGCTCGCGGTTGATCTGTGCCACATCGTCAAGGTGCTCCATGATGTTGATCGTCTCCTTGTCGATCACCTTGTAGTTGGTGATCCCGAGACCGTCCAGAACCGTGCTCGCAAGCTCCGGTCTGTCCACGACCGCCTCAATGCGGAGGCTGCATTTTTCGGAGAGTTCCTCCGCCGTCAGCTGCTCCACTAGGCGTCCCTTGCTCATGATGCCGTAGTGCGTTGCCACCTTCGAGAGCTCCTCGAGAATGTGGCTGGAGATCAGAATGGTGATCCCTTTTTCCTTGCTGACCCTCGTGAGCATGTCGCGGATCTCCACGATGCCCTCCGGGTCAAGTCCGTTGATCGGCTCATCGAGAACCAGAAGATCCGGCTCGCCGACCATCGCCAGGGCGATGCCCAATCTCTGTCTCATACCGAGCGAAAAATGCTTTGATTTCTTCTTGCCGACGTCCGCAAGCCCGACGAGCCCGAGAAGCCTGTTGATGTACTCGTCTCCTTTGATACCGTAGCACAGGCACTTGGCTTTGAGGTTTTCGTATGCCGTCATGTTCCCGAACAGGCCCGGGTCCTCGATCAGGCTGCTCACGCGCCCTCTCACCTCCGCCAGCTCCGCGCCGCCCTTTCCGAACAGTGTGAAGCTTCCGCCTGTCGGTGCCGACAGCCCTCCGATCATCTTCAGTGTCGTTGTCTTGCCTGCGCCGTTCTTTCCGATCAGACCGTAGATAGCTCCGCGCTCGACCTTGAGTTCAATCCCGTCCACCGCGGCCTGCTTGCCGTAAACCTTTCTCAGATCATGTGTCTGTAAGATGATTTCACTCATGTTTTCTTTTTCCTCCCGATATTACCGAAGAAGCATTGCGTTTCGGTTTATGGCTTTATCATAATCGGCATTGTTCAAGACATCGCTAACGAAAAGTAAAGAAAAGGTAAAATCGATTTTGCCTCAACTTTACCTTTTCCGTGTATCATTTTTTCAGCCGGTATCCGATTCCCCATACCGTCTCTATATGTTCGGTCTCGCTGGCCTGCTTCAGCTTCTTGCGCAGGTTGCTGATGTGCACGTCGAGCGTCTTCGTCTCCCCGATGTACGGCTCCTGCCACGCATACTCGAAGATCGCATCCTTGGAAAATACGCGCGTGGGATGCTGCATCAGAAGCTCCAGAATGCGGAACTCCTGCCTCGTCAGCTTCGGAACCTCCGCTCCTTCCACAGTCACCGTAAAATGCTCCCGGTTGATCGCAAGTCCCCCGCACACAAGCGTATTGTCCTGCTGCTCGCCGCCTCGCTTTCGAAGCTGCACGCGGATGCGCGCCACGACCTCCTTGATCTCAAACGGCTTCGTCACGTAGTCGTCGGCACCGAGACTCAGGACATCGACCTTCGAATCCAGGTCGTCCTTCGCGCTCACGACGATCACGGGAAGGCCTCCCTTTCCGCGGATCTCCCGAAGCACCTCCTCGCCGCTCATCCCCGGCAGCGCCAGGTCCAGAAGCACCAGGTCATACTGTTCCACCGTAAGGCGCAGCGTTGCCTCCGACCCGGAGAACGCCTGCCCGCACGAAAAGCCCTCCCGCTCGAGGGCTTCCTTAAGCATACCGTTAATATTGCTGTCATCATCTACGATCAGAATTCTGTCCATTCAAACACTATCCTCTCAATCACGCTCTCACGGTTTCAGTCCTTCTTCTCCGACAGCTCGGTCTCATCCAGCCGCTTTACATCGTCCCCGTACCGGATGACAAACTCCGCCAGCTCCGAAAGGCTCTTCTCGTCCGGCATGTCAAAGGAGCGCTTCGCGTGCTGGAGCACCGGCCTCCGGGAGGCTGTGTAGTACTTGCCGTGAAGGATCTTCCGGTCTCTTCCCAATATGCGGAACGCATAGTACTGCGTGTTCTTCTCCTCGCCCGTGCGGATCAGCACGTAGCCCACATCCTTCAGCTGCCACACCTTATAGCCGATCACGTGCCCGGTGTGCACTTCCCATATGAGCTCTCCGTTCTTCGAGATATGCATGCCCGAGAGGGAATCGAGATACGGGTGCTCCGTTTCGAATTTATCGACAAATTTATCCATGTTGTTTCTGTCCGCGATCACGCAGATGACGAACAACACGGCAACCACGGCGATCAGAATTATCGAGGCAGTCGGCGGCATACGCACCCCTCCTTACACATCCTTAATACATACCCGTCAATTATATCACATATGCGCGCGAAAAACCATGAAAACGCGGAAATCAAACCTTTTTATCACGCGGAAAATTCTCACCCGATCCCGCCTGCAGGCACGATCACATCGACGCGCACCGCCTTTCCCGTCAGGGAAAATGAAGGTTTTACCCCTCCGAGATACTCTCCCTTCACCGGCCGCTTGATGATGATCCTGCGCGGGTTGGCCGCGATCGCCGCGGCGAGCAGGAGCTCCCCGTCCGCGCAGGGCTCCTCCAGATGATGCAGCAGCTGAAACTTCTTTCGCACAGCCGCGCTCTTCGTGCGCTCCGGAAACATCGGGTCGAGAAGGATCACATCCGGAGCCGGATCCATCTCCCTCAGCGCCGGAATGCTGTCGCCGCACACAAGCTCCATCCGCGCCACAATCGGCGCAAGCTCCGGCGTCTCCGCGGCACGGCGCAGCGCGTCCTCGAGAAGTCTCGCGATGCTCTCGTTTCTCTCGTACAGGCGGACATGAAAGCCGGCCGCCGCAAGAAGAAGCGCGTCCTCACCGAAGCCCGCGGTGGCATCCACCGCCAGCATTTTCGTGCGGTCACCCTTCACCTTCGCCGCCTTGACGATCAACTCCGTCGCCAGGTTCCGCTGCGTGAGCCGAGGGAGCATGTGCACAAGATCCGCTCTCAGTTCCCCCTCCTCGCCGCACAGCGTGAGACCCTCCGGGCGCTGTTCGATTACCGTTTTTCCGTCTGCCATACGAAATCCTTTCCGTCTTTTGACAGCATAGCCGTCATTTTCCGTGATATACATTACTATACATCATATAGGATTCTTACGTAAAGTGGATTTTTCTTTTCCGGTGTGATATAATTACGGTTACATTCTCAGACGCATTATGCGTAAAATTCTCACGGGAGGTCGGTTATGAGGCACCTTCGGAAGCGGCTCTGTTCCCTGCTGCTCTGCGCGTTTCTTGTCGCAGGGCTGTTGCCTGCGCCGAACTATGCCCACGCCGCGGTCGACTCCTCGACTGCCCTCCTTTCCTCATACCCCGTCTATGACACCCCGGAAGCGCGCGCCGAAGCCGTGAACAAGCTTCGCTGCAAGTTCCTCGGCGAGATGCTTTCCCATCTCGGCTCCCCCTACGTCAAGGGCAAGGGCCATTTTATCTCCGCCCAGAGCTTCGACTGCTCCGGACTGGTTGCGCACGCGTTCATCTCCATCGGCTACAGCAGGTATTTCTCCGTCAGTGATAAGAAGTGGGATCCCGGCCGATACCAGGCCCACGACAGCAACGGCCTTCCGTCCTCGGCCTGGAAGGATTTTTCGTGGCGCGGTTCGAGCGGTTTTCTGGAAAATGTCAAGGACGGTCAGAAGGTTTACCTGATCCCCGACAGCTCCAAGAATCCCGTGCTCGTGTTCACCGTGCGCAAATCCGACAAGAAGACGGATTTTGAATCGGATATCTCCAACCCCGCAAAATGGTCCGACGCCTTCCGCGACGCGGTTTCCCAGAGGGGCACGATCCTCGTCAAGAACCATGTTGACCAGACGAAGTGGCATGTGACCACCGTCGTCGGTTACTACGACGAGGAGTGGTTCCGAGAGAACGGTTACGACATCAATCCGGCCAAGGCTTCGATTTCCTCCGTGAAATCCGCCATCCGCAAGGATCTCATGGAAGAATTTTCCTCGTACGGACTCCGCTCCGTGCTCACCAAGGTCCACGCGGGTCTTGCCAACGGCCGTCTGCCCGGGGATAAGGCACACGGCAAATCCACCAACTCCTCGTTCAACGACCTCGACCGCGAGGACGATGTCTACCCGGCGATGTGGGATCTGAGGCAGCGCAGGATCACCTCGGAGTGGAGGTATTCGCCTCTCTGGCAGATTGACGCGCTCAACCCCCGCATGGGTGTCTCCGTCAACAACTCCACCCTTGCGGCCAACCAGGACAGCTCGGTCGCGATGGTGCTCGAGTGGGAACAGTTCGGTTCCTGCCATTTGACTGACTATGACAACGCTTCCCACTTCGGCGGCGAGGACCGGCCGATCGCGGGAGCAGTGTACGGGATATACGACAAGGAAGGCTCCTACGAAAAGCTCGCGGAGAGCAAGCCTCTGGAGACGGCCGTCGCGGACGAAAACGGTGTTGCGACCTTCAACGGTCTCCTTGTGGACGGCGTGACCCATGACGCCAAGTATTATGTCATCGAACTCTCCCCTCCGCCCGGCTGCGGCTCCAACCGAAACGTCTACACAGTCACCGTTCTCGGTGACAAGGATGTCGAGATCGCGGAGGACGGCTCGGTTACGAACGACTATCTCACCGGCTCGGTCTCCATCCAGCTCGACAAGCTGGACTGCCTTTGGGAGGCGGAGCTCGGCTCGTGGGATCAGACCTCCGACGGCTCCTACCTGCTCACCGGCAGGACCGTGAAAACAGCGGGTGTATCCAATCCTTCCGCTGTCCTCAGCAACGCAGCTGTCGCTTACCGGATACTCGCGGCCGAGGATATCACGAAAAACGGACAGGTATTGTATCCTTCCGGCTCGACCGTGTGCATCGCCTCCGGCAGCGCCAACGGGACTGTCACGGCCACCGATCTTCCGCTCGGCTCATACACGATCGTCCTCAACACCCCGCCGGAAGGCTGGTCTGACAACAGTCCCGCCGGGGCAACCCACGTCTATGTCGCTCTGACGGAGGAGCAGCCGTTTACGACGCGCACGCTTGCCAGCAGCAAGCTGTCGCTGGAGCTTCTGGTCTCCGTCACGGACCGCCTGAACCGTCCCATTTCCGGCGGACGGTTTGCGCTCTGCTGTGAGCAGGACATCTATGATTGCTGCGGCAAGACACTTCTGATCGCAAAGGACACTCCGATCGCCATCGGATCCGCGGACGGATCCGGTGCAGTGCGGTTCGGTTCCTCCGTTACCGAGACGTCCGATCAGGACGGCTTCTTCGCATCGGCCGGCAGCGGTACCGCATCCTCGGTCAACGACCTGATCGCGCTTCTGCCTGCAGGTTACGTGTATTACATAACCGAACTTGACGCTCCCGAGGGCTTCCTTTCGCAGTCGGGCCGCGTCGCAGAGTTTACTTACTCGAGCCTTGAATGGAACTCCCGGGCAACGGCGGAACGTGAAATTTCCATCCCCTACAGCCACGCACAGGCTGTCGAGGAAGAGTTTGTCACCCGCCTGACCGAACCGGAGGTCACCTCCGAAGAACCCGCTGCAGCACATGCCGGCACGGCGCTTCCGCTTCTTCTGCTTCTCACTGCGCTCGGACTTGCCACAACGGCGTTGGTCCTGAAACAGCGCAGGGATGCGCGATGCGTGACAGCGTAACACGATACCGATAATATGGTATTGCACTCATTTTCCGCTTATTGTATAATGGTATTGATGTAGTGTACAAGCATACACGAGCTGTTACTCCCATCAATAATGATACCTGCAGAGGAGGATACTCAAAGGATGAAAAAGATCAAACTGGAGCGTGCCAACGAGAGAACGCCCCTTGTGAAGAGCATCTACACCGCGGACCCGTCCGCGCATGTATTCGACGGAAAGATTTACATCTATCCGTCACACGATTTCGAGCATGACTGCCCGGACGACGACAACGGCGATCAGTA
The DNA here is from genome assembly GCA_902795625.1 of uncultured Lachnospiraceae bacterium. Taxonomy (GTDB): domain Bacteria; phylum Bacillota; class Clostridia; order Lachnospirales; family Lachnospiraceae; genus ISDg. The sequence goes on from CADBLW010000193.1 coordinate 6,567, forward strand.
TATCATGAAGGATTACCATGTTCTCTCTATGGACAGTCTGGATTCCGAGTGCATTGACAACGGTCTCGCCCTCTCCGAGGACGACATCCCGTGGGTGAAGAACCAGATGTGGGCTCCGGACTGCGTATGCAAGAACGGCAAATACTATCTTGTGTTCCCGGCCAAGGATTACAACGGTCAGTTCCACATCGGCGTTGCCGTTTCGGATTCGCCGGTCGGTCCCTTCACTCCTCAGGAGAAATGCATTGAGGGCAGCTACAGCATCGACCCCGCCGTTTTGGTGGACGATGATGACCGCACCTACTGCTACTACGGCGGCCTTTGGGGCGGACAGCTCGAGATGTGGCAGTCCGGTTCCTTCGATCCCGACGCTCATCGCCCGGAGGGTGACGAGCCCGCGCTCGGACCGATGTTTGCCGAGTTCAACGATGACCTGACTGCGTTCATCACCGAGCCGAAGCACCTTGTGATCCTCGATGAGAACGGCGATCCGCTCAAGGCCGGCGATGAGGACCGCAGATATTTCGAAGGCCCCTGGATGCACAAGTTCAACGGCAAATACTATCTCTCCTACTCCACCGGCACCACGCACTATCTGTGCTACGCCGAGGGCGAGAAGCCGGACGGTCCCTTCACCTACAAGGGACGTATCATGGAGCCGGTACTCGGCTGGACGACGCACCATTCCGTAGTGAAGATCGGCGACGACTGGTATCTCTTCTACCATGACTGCGAGCTCTCCGGCGGCGTCACGCACGAGCGCTGCGTCAAGTACACGAAGCTCAACATTCACGAAGACGGAACGATCGATACGATCTATCCATACGA
>CADBLW010000194.1 GCA_902795625.1 uncultured Lachnospiraceae bacterium
ATTCCGCACATCATGCCCTCGATAGTTATCGTTTTTGTCATGTGGTCATCTCCTTTTATTTTCTCTGCCTGACTTTATTGTCCCTGTTTAACCTCTGCGAACGGGATCACACAGGTGCAGGCATTTTTGATCAACTCCGTGTCATGGGTGACAAGAATAACCGTCCTTCCGCTGTCCCGAAGCTGCTTCAGCAGTTCCGAAACCTGCAGCATATGGCTGTAATCCAGGCCGCTGGTCGGTTCATCAAACAGAATGACATTCCGTCCCGAGGCGATGGCGGAGGCCACCGCCACCCGCTGCTTCTGGCCGCCCGAAAGAGCCAGCGGATGCTTGTCCGCAAACTCCTCGAGGTCCAGGGACCTGAGTATCTCAAGCGCCTTATCTTTATCTTCATTTTCCTGTGAGATCATCACCTCTTCCAGCACGCTGTCCGTGAAAAGCTGATGGTTCACATCCTGCATGACCATGTAGATGTTCCGGCGTCTTTGCTTGTTATTCCAAAGCTCATCGCCGACTTTGAGTGTTGCCCTGCAGGATTTCTCCATACCGCAAAGGCACCGCAGAAACGTGGATTTGCCGGCGCCGTTAGCCCCGACGATCCCGACGATCTCACCCGCAGGGATCTCCATGCGCGGGATATCGAACACCGGCTTTTCCTTCCTGTAGGAATACTTCATGTTCGACAGGACAAGTGTTTCACCGTTCCCCTGCCGCCTGTCCGCGCCGAGGCGGATCTTCGCAGGGTCCGTCGCCTGCTCCGCCCGCAGTCCGAGGCTGTGCAGTTCCTCCTCCGAAAGCCCCCGGATCTCGTCCGCGGTGTATTCCCGCGTGATCTCACCATCACTCATGAGAAGCGCTCGCGTGATATACGGGAAGAGGTATGCGATCCGATGCTCCGCGATCAGCATGGTCTTGTGTTCCTCTTTCCATGCCTCGATCATCTTCTGCAGCTCGCAGATTCCCTGATAATCCAGGTTCGCCGAGGGTTCATCGAGTATGACCACGTCCACCGGCTCCACGGCAATGCTGGCGCAGGCGATCTTCTGCTTCTCCCCGCCGGACAGCCGGAAAATGCTCCGGTCCATCAGGTGACCGATCTCATGCCTGTTTACCACGTAATTGATCCGCTGCTCGATCTCCTCCGGCTCCAACCCGAAGTTTTCACAGCCGAAGGCCAGCTCACTTGTGGTGTCCACATTGAAAAACTGGCTCCGCGGGTTCTGAAAGACCGTGCCGACGTGGCGGGATATTTTCCGAAGAGTGGTCTGCGCGACGCACGTTCCGTTCACTGTGACGGTCCCCGTCAGTTCGCCCTGATAGAAATGCGGGATCAAACCGTTTACGCACCGGACAAGCGTTGATTTGCCGCAGCCGGAGGGCCCGCACACAAGCACCACATCGCCCTCGTTCACGGTCAGGTTGATGTTTTTAAGACCTTCCTGCTCCTTCGTGTATTGAAACGAAACATTTTCGAAACTGATCATACGTAAAACCTTCCGATCCCCCACCAGATGAAGCAGGCCGCACACAATGCCATGACGATCCAGTCAAGAAGCCGGAACCGGATGTTCCAGATACAGCTTCTCTTCTTGCCGACATCCAGACCCCGCGTCATCGCGGCGGCCGACAGCTCCTCGCCGATGATCGAGCAGGACGCGATGAGCGGCACAAGCCTGTACTCGACAGCCTCCGTCGCCTTCTTCGTTCCCATCTCGATCCCGCGCATGCGCATCGCGTCATTGATGGACCTCGATTCCTCCGCAACCGTGGGAAAAAACCGGAAGATCACGCTGATCGGGATCGTCAGCTTGTCGGTCACGTGCATCCGTTTCATCGCCGCGAGAAACTCCGACACCTTCGTCGTCCGCACAATGTATCTCGCCAGAATGACCGTCGGCAGGATCTTCGTGATGATGTACAGCATCAGCGCCAACGCGGATTCCAGCGCCGTCAGATCGTGCTGCAGCGCCATCTGGGCAAAATAGCATCCGACGTAGATCGCCCCGGCAATCCCGGCCGCCACCCATTCCTTCTCAACCAGCAGCAGAAGCACCGGAAGATAGACAAGGATCCAGTAGAACACCACCATCCAGCGCTCTCCGGCGTTGCCGACGACAAACACCGAACTTGTGAAGAGAAGCAGCAGCTTGGTCCGCGGGTCCAGCAGCGAGTGAACATTTCTGTCGAGCCGGTATTCCATGATCAGACGATCCCCGCCTTCGTAAAATGCTTCTTCAGCACCTTCGCGCCGATCCATCCGCCGATGATGCCGCACACCAGGTCAACGACGAAGAGCACGGGGCACATCCATGTCGGCAGCATCTTCGTGACGGCGTCGATATAGTCCTGTCCGAAGTTCTGTCTCGTCGAAAAATAAGCATCCGCGTTGAAGAAGATGCCGAAGTAATTCGCCCAGCAGTAAAGCCCCGAAACCGCGTAGGCGATGATCCCGTGCCACTTGCTGTTGTATTTTCCGACGCGGAAGATCAGCTCCGCGACGAGACCTGCGATCGTTCCAACGATCAGCGCGTAATAGCTCATGCCCGTAACCCACATCAGCAGGCCCATAAGGATGTTCAAGATCAGGATCATTCCGAATTTCTTGACCTTGGTCAGAAACATCATGTACGGGATTCCGGTGATGATCGGCACAAATACTACCAGAAGCACCATCATGATCGGGATCACGCCGGTCATGGCGACGGCGCAGCACAGAACCGCGCAGATGGCGGTGTAAATGCCCACGTTGATCAGATCTTTTGCATTCAAGCGATTGTTGTTCATATTCATATCTCCGTTTATGTTTCATTCTGCGCGGCCGTCACACAGTACCGCGCTATACTGTTAGCCGCGGCTAACTCTATGCCATAAGCAAAGGCTGCCGTCGCTTGGCAGCCTCTGAGGATCAAGTTACCCTTTGCTAACGCAGCAATAATAGCACCGTTTCGATTGTGCGTCAACAGTTTCTTTTATTCTTTATGAAGAGCCTCCATGACAGATCTCACGGTGTCTTCGATCGTTCCGTTCTCCTCAATGGTGACGGTACAATACCTCTCGTACAATGCAGCCCTGTCAGCATACATTTCCTCCAGACTCTCTCCCCGGTGCAGCACCACTCCGCGCCCGCGGACATCGGTCAGACGCTTCCTAAGCTCCTCCGGGCTGATCTTTAAGTACACGACCGCTGCATTTTCCGAAAGATGCTTCATCGCGGCATCGCTGTACACGACGCTTCCGCCGGTGGCAATGACCGAATGCCGGGCGTCAATGCTGAGGACAGCCTGCTCCTCCCTGTCCAGGAAAGCTTCGATTCCCCGTGAAGCGATAATCTCCCGCAGTTTGTGCCCTTCCCGTTTCTGCAAGACAATATCGGTGTCTATGAAATCCATCCCGAGCATTTTCGCCGCGATCACCCCGACCGTGCTCTTGCCCGACGTCGGCATGCCGATCAGGACGATGTTTTTCTCTTCAGACATTTTCGTATTTTCCTTTCCTGCGCCCGTTTTTCTTATCCGGGCGATCGACTCTTTTCGTCACTCTCTGTCCTTCAGGATCTCCGCGGGCGTGATCCGGTTGATCTTGCTCACAAGCAGCCGGTTGACCGCGAGATACACAAGCAGGATGCATCCGTAGATACCGAGGTAATAGTACCACGGGTACGCCAGATCCATCGAGCACGCGACATTCGCGATGAAGGACGGATACAGTTTATCGATGATCCCCTTCGCAAGAGGGATCGTGAGCAAACCGCCGACAGCGATCACCAGAAGGTTGCCGTTTAGGTACAGGCTCCGGATCTCCCCGGGCCGGTAGCCGAAGATCTTGATCAGGGAAATGCCCATCGTCGACCGGTCGATCACGACGGCCATCATCAAAAACATCACGACGCAGAAGATCACGATTCCGGCGGAGATCAGAGTGACGGTCATCGGCACCATCATCGTCAGGAACACGGCTGAGCTGTGCCTGATCTCCTCCTTCGTCGTCACCGAGTACAGCCGCGCCTCATCGATCGCCAGCTCCTCGTCGGAGTACACCGCGTTGATGTACCCTTCGTTCTTTCCGAAGAGTTCGCGCATGCCGGCGATGTCCATGAAGATCGTAAAGCCGACGCGATACTCGCTGATAGCCGTGGCGGTAAAGCAGTAGTCCATGTCCGCCGCTGAGTCGGTCAGAACGATCTTATCCCCGACATCATAGCCGAAGCGCTCCACCATGGAGCGGTTGATCACCGCCTGGCTCTTGCCGGTCTCGGGCGCAGCGTCAAAATACCGGCTGCCCTTGTCCCGGTCAATGCCGATCACAGTCACATCGAGCATGTATCCCTCGCAGTCGATCCCGAGGGTCTCCACATACGTTCCCTCGCCGCCCGCAGGCACCTCATTGTCAGGGAACTTGTAGAGATACATATAATTGTATTTCGTATCCTCGGTGTTGTAGTCGCGCACCCTCGAACATAACACGTACGTATTGATCCCGAGCACAATGACCATGAGCGTGATCACCATTCCGAGCACAAGCGTGATCGAGGAACGCATCTCACGGATCAGCTGGCGGATTGCGAAGAGAAGGCTGAAGTTTTTGATCTTCAGGTTGACACGGCGGTAGTTGGACGCGCTCTGTTCGTTGCGCAAAAGCGACAGGGCCGTGCGCGACAGTTTCTTGTTGATCGTCAACAGATTGACGAGAGCGCAGATGACCGGCGGGATGACGATCCCGTACACCACCAGGTACGCGGGGTACACCATCTCGTACTCGGGGATCGAAAAATAATCATAGGTGCTCTGTTTCATCACCCCGATCCCCAGCGGTGAAAAGCCGAGCACAGTGCCCGCCACGCCCGCCAGAAGCGCCACGATCGTCGGCAGGATGACATAGTGCGCCATGAGCTGCCGCTTCTTCACGCCGAGAGCGTACAAAGCACCGATCACGCTCTGCTCCCGCTCAATCTGGTGCAGGACGAACACGGAAATGACGTAGGCAAACAGGATCAGCACGATGATGCCCGCGACCAGTCCGACTCTCTTGTCCATGATGACATCTCCCGCGGCGCCCTCGATGCGAAGGTTGTCCGCATAGGTTGTGAAGGAGAGCAGGACAACATTTTCCGATTTTGAAAGAGCATCCTTGAGGTCATCGTCGGTGGTATCGCCGAGGCGGTATGCGTAGGTGTAGGTCTCAACCTTCTCGGGGAGACTCTCGCGGATATCCGCGTACTCCGCGTCGGAGACGCACATCACACCGAAGGTGTCCACGTCCACCGCAGGGCTTGCGAAGGTCTTCAGCACCTGATCGTAGTCCGGCACCGAACCGAGACCGCAGACGGTGTACGTCCGCCCTCCCACGATGAAGCTGTCACCGACCTTCAGGTTGTGGGCCTTCGCGTAGTTCTTCTCGAAGACGGCCTCTGCCCTGTTCTCCGCCGTATGTCCGGAATCGAGCACGATAAGGTCGATGTCCTTTCGCACGGCAAAGACACGGACCGTCGAACCATCCTCCCCCGCAAGATCTGTCGAGAACATCTCTTCTATGTACGTTCCGTCCGCGGTCAGCCGCCCGAGGGTCTCATCGGAGAGCGGTGCGAATACGGAAAATTCTCCGTCCTCGGCCCTGTTGACTTCCTTCATATTCTTCGTTCCGATGATGACGAGCTCCGATGCTCCGACAATACCGACCACCAGATAAACGCCCAGGACGATCATCAGAAACAGCGCAAGATAGCGCCCGAAATTGGCCTTCAGGTCCCGCAGAAGGCGCCTGTTCAATGTGCGTTCCATCACAGATCCTCCAGTTCCGCCGCGGGCACGCGGACCGCATTTTCATACTCCTCTCGGATCATGCCGTCCTTGAGGCGGATGACCTTGTGAACCATGTTTTTGATGGTGTTGTTGTGCGTGACGATCAGCATCGTCGTGTTGTACTTGCGGTTGATCTCCTCGAGAAGAACGAGGATGTCCCGCGAAGTCGAGGAATCCAGAGCGCCGGTGGGCTCGTCGCACAGCAGAAGCTTCGGGTTCTTGATCAGCGCCCTCGCGATCGCGCAGCGCTGCTGCTGGCCGCCCGAGAGCTGCGCCGGAAATTTGTTCTGATGCTCCGTGAGCCCGAGGGTCTCTAATAGATCGTCGAGGTCCAGAGGATTTTCCGCGATGTGCTTGCAGATCAGGATATTTTCCTTCACCGTGAGGTTCGGAACCAGATTATAAAACTGGAAAATGAACCCGAGATTGTCGCGGCGATAGTCCGACAGCTGCGCCGGCTTCAATCCGAAGATCTCCTTCCCGTCGACCTTGACCGACCCGCTGTCGATGGTGTCCAGCCCGCCGACACAGTTGAGAAGCGTGGATTTGCCGGAGCCGCTGGTGCCCTGGATCACGCACATCTGCCCGCGCTCCACCCCCGTGGAGACGCCCTTCAGCACACGGATAAAGCTCTCGTCCTTACCGTAGCTCTTCTGCAAATTTTCAATCTGAAGATACATCTTTTTTCCTCCTATATCCGCCCGGGGGTATTTATGTACCCATACGGTTTCTTTCGCGCCCTCAAGTTAGTCTTGGCTAACTGTACGGTAAAAAAATAAACTTGCCCCTTACATTGTACTTGTTCTGCTCCTCACCGCATTTCTCACGCGATCACCTCACGGCATACTGAAGCCAGCCCACGATGATATGCTCCATCACGGGCTTGATGTCGCGAAGTGCCTGCTCCCGGTCACGCTCGTGTGTGATCAGATGCACATACGCCATGACCGACATGTGCGAGAGCCAGTGCGTCATAAACGGATTGACCTCGCGCCCCGTCGACTTCGCATAGCGCACCGCCATTGCCCCGAAGTTCTGCTCCAAAAGGCCGATCACCTGATCCACGATGTTCTCGTACTTCGACCCGGCGGCGCACGTCAGCAGAAGCGTCACCGCGTCGTAGTCCGCGTAGAGCGCGTTGATGAGCATCTCCGCGAAATCGTCGTGATCCCCGGGCGTATGCACATACGTCGTAAAATCCTCCTCGGCATCCTCCGCAAAATGCTTCGCAAGCGCGGCCATAAGCCCCCGGTAGGCTGGTTCCACCAACGCGGAGAACAGTCCCTCCTTGTCATGGAACAAAAAATACACCGCGCCCGTGGTCACATCGGCCTTCGCGCAGATCGTGCGGAGCGAAGCCTTCTGAAACCCTTTGGCAAGAAATTCCTCTTTCGCGCAGGCAAGCAAACGTTCTTTTGTATCAGTTTCAATCCCCATGGCCGGTCTCCTGTTGCAGCGATCACACGCAAAAAGCGCGGCGTACGGAAAATGCTTTTACCAGCATCTTTCCGCATAACGGTGTTACGTAACGCCGTTATCTTACGCCGCGCTCATTTCTTTGTCAAGCACTTTTTTGAAATTCTTACCACATTTTTCGAAGGATATCGCCCTTGCGGAACAGACTGCCCTTCACTTCCTCGCGGATCGGCTGCAGCTGCCCCTGCTTGATCAGGTAGGACAGATTCTGCCGGGAACACTCGAGCATTTCGCAGCTCTGTGAAGTGTCGAGAGCATTTTTCGCGACATAAGAAGTAAAGTCGTCCGGCCGCAGAGGGATTGCCGTTCCCGTCTCATACAGCACCGACGCCGGGATATCATAAGCATCGTCAAGCGTCACAAAATAACCGTCCGTACCTACCTTTGCGGAGCGAAGCAGTTCCGGGTTGTCCGGAAACTGCAGTTCCGGGTTGTCCCAAAGCCGCAGGAAACTCACCTTGCGGACGGTATCATCCGCAAAGAAACAGATCCAGTAGCCGTGTTCCGACACCAGGCAATCCGTCAGATTCTTCCTGCGTCGTTCCGTCACATACGTCGGCAAGGCGTCGATCCTGCGGATGATCATACCATCCTGAGGACAGCGCCCCTCGGTGATCTCCAGCAGTTTCATCTCGTCATATTCTTTCAGCTTATGCGCGCGTAAAATTGCCTGAATATTCTGTCTCTCGCTCGGAACCACTCTCCCTTTTACCCAGAGAAGACTGATGTCCCTTGGGATCGTGTATATGCCTCGCTTGACCATAGCAGTCAGAAGAAGCGGGGCATTCCATTCATCCAGTCCGGGTGCAAGCTCGATGATGAAGCTTTTTTCCTTCTCATAGTAGAGCAAAACGCCGACAGACAGATCATTTTCCCGATCATAGATTTCATACGTTTTCATAAATCTCACTCTCCAACGATGTATATCGTCTGTAGATCATGCGCCAGATAGCCTCGAGCAACGTTTCCGACAATACGTCCTCGAGCCCGGCCAAAAGAGTCTCCTTATCCTTCCTGCGCAGTTTTCCCGGAAACAGATCCTTCCTGCCGTCCAACAGTTTCAGATTGTCTCTGCAGGAGAAACTTCCCACAAAATTCTGACATTTTCGATCTGCCATGACATCAAACTTCGATGCCTCCGCATCCGTTGTACAGGAATACAGAAGCGACAATCCGTGATCGAACAGCGGCGCAATTCTCACCGTGTGCGCTCTCGGATTACGCAGCACCTCAATGTTGGCCCCGTGCCTGTCGCGGTTCTGAATGATATAATCGACTGCGATCATCGTGTCTACATAATCCTTCCAACCGTTTCTCACACAAAAATCATAGTGCGTTTCCCCGGGCAACGCATTGAGACGGTAATAATCGTCCAGCGCAACCTTGCTCTCGCCGCGTTCCTTAAAATCCTTCGACGCGCACATGTACGCCTCATAAATCTTCCCCTCCACGCGGATATCCGCATGGATCAGATCGTACGACAAATGCTCTACCCCAAGGATCGTCAGCAGCCGATCCACAATGATCTCGTTGACACACTCATGTCCCACCACCCCGCGTACCGGGTCAAAGTTGGACAGTTTGTAGTAGATCTTCTCGCCGGACAATGACGATTCCGCCTTCAGAAATGTCCCGGCCGTACCACTGGAATTACGTATATGAGACCATCTCAGATAGGTCAGATCCTGCTTCTCCTTCCATACCGTCCCGTTCATCACTTCTCCCTTCTATTTGACGTGCGTCAAATACCATCTTTTCAATATGATAGCATTTTATTTGACGCGCGTCAAGTATGTAAAAAGCACCGAACGCTGTATACTGCCTTCCGACAGTACACCGGTCCGGTGCTTCCCTCTTATCTCTATCACAGATTCACTGTTATGATGACGCTGTCAAAACGTACTCGGTCACGACATCTGCAGCTCCACCAGATGCGCGTACGCGCCGTGCGCGGCCATCAGCGAGTCGTGGGTTCCGCTCTCCCTGATCTGCCCATCCGCGATGACGAGAATCTGGTCCGCATCGCGGATCGTCCTCAGGCGGTGGGCGATGACAAGGAGTGTCTTGTCACGGCACAGCTCGGAGATTGCCTCCTGGATGGCCCGCTCATTGTCCGCATCCACGCTGGCGGTCGCCTCATCGAGAATGACGATGGGCGAGTTCTTGAGGATGCAGCGCGCGATGGAGATGCGCTGCTGCTCGCCGCCCGAAAGCGACGCTCCGCCCTCGCCGATCACGGTGTCAAAGCCCTGCGGCAGCTGCATGACAAAATCGTAGCAGCGTGCCTTCCTCGCCGCTTCCATAACCTCTTCGCGGCTCGCGTCCGGGCGTGCCATCGCGATGTTGTTATATACCGTATCCTGAAACAGATAAACCCGCTGGAACAC